>SYDZ01000085.1 GCA_005801025.1 Actinomycetota bacterium | reverse complement strand
CTAAACAAAAACCAATACCGGCGCGTTCAATGCAACGCTGAACACCCTGCGGCGATAGTTCGACGGCAACTCCAAGGGCTTCGAGAACATCGGCTGTGCCACATTGCGATGAAGCGGCGCGTGCACCGTGCTTGCACACGGGAACTCCAGCACCAGCAACAACTATGGATGCCATGGTGCTGATATTGATCGAATGACTGCGATCCCCGCCAGTACCCACGATGTCAATCGCTCGATCGCGCAATGACTCATCAAGTGGTACGAGAGTGGCAGCGGCCAAAACTGCATCTAATAAACCCGAGATTTCTTCGGGAGTTTCACCCTTGGCTCGTAACGCCACAACAAAACCAATCAACTGCGCTGGCGTGGCTGAGCCCGCGAGGATATTCGCCATCGCAGCACGCGCATGGGCGGCATCAATGTCTCTTCGGTCAAGCAACAGAGAAATGAGTTCTGGCCAACCACCCACTGATTCCAAGGTGATCGGCAACGACGAAGATGACTCGGTCATAGTTGACAGGCTAGCGACGACCTCTTTAGGCCACTCGGCGACGGTGACGAATGATTCGTCGACGATCTCTCTCAGTTGTTCCGCCCCAGACGCCAACCTTTTCGCGACTCGCCAAAGCATGTTCAAGGCAGGAAATTCTCACATCACAACCCGAGCAAACCATTTTGGCTACGTCTGCCTGATCCTCAGTCTCAGGAAAAAACATGTCTGGGTCAAGTCCCCGACATGCTCCTGATGACCGCCATATGAGATCCATGTCATGCCCTCCACTGTCATCACCCAAGCCCCCCCCAGGTGATATCTGCGTGAAGGCAGACAATAGAAGATGAAAGCGCCTGTGTGAAGAGGCAAAACGAAATTAGCCCGTGACCTGCGGTGGAAGCCGCTACGCGCCTTTAAGGACGTAAATCCGAGAGAAATTCGATCTCATTGTCCAATGTCAGGGGAATCTCTTCTCGGTATGCGGGGTGATCACAAGTCAACAACGCTCCCCCTTCGGCCAAAGCGGCGATGTCATCTGGCGTGAAGGCAAACTGCACATAGTGCACCGCTGCAGTGACATAGTCGCGAGTCAATTGCTCGGCATGTTGTGCTTCAGTCATTGAGCGCACCTCACGACCACCAGATAGACGAAACACCAATGAGCCTTCAATGCCCACTAATTTTGAGAGCCACTCACGCATCTGCTCTTCACTCGTGAGTTCAATGAACAGCGTGGCGCAGAGTTGGCCGGCATCGGGGATCATCGGATTGTACGTATCGATCTCGGCCTGAATCTCTTCATCAGTTGACAAGCGCTCGACGCGTGCCATTTCTTGAATTTGATAACGCACCGTGTCACGGTTTTCAAAAATGACTGAGACGAATGGTCCGAGTGCCAAGCGGCGCCGCTGCTTCATGTCCATGATTCGATTTTTGAATTCTGATCGCTCGCGTTCATACGCCCGAACATCGGCGATATCGCAAAGAGAAAGTTTGCGGGGGGTCAATGTGTTCATGATGAGCCTTTCTTGCGGGTTCGAGTATTCACTCTTCTGGTATTCCATATGCACGTGCTATTAAAGAAATCGGATGCAGCGAAAACCTGCCGGTCTGCTCATTAATTGCGCCATTAGCAAGATGGCAATCGCCGGCGACAACATCTCCACCGGCTTTAATGATTTCGTCACCTAGTTTTCGACCAATAGGAATGGACATTTCGGCATTTTCTGCGCGAAGCCCCCACATCCCGTCAATCCCCGAGCACTGCTGAATTAATTTGATCTTGGCACCCGTGAGTTTCATCAGATCACGACTCTTGAGACCGATATTTTGCGCACGCAAGTGACACGGAGTGTGATACGTGATGGATTCCGGTACATCGCCGAGGAACTCGGTGTTTAATGATGTGCCGTCACCTTTATGGATCTTCATCAGAAACTCGCTGGCGTCATACGTATTAGCCGCCACCAACTCGGCATCGGGCCCCCCAACATAATCCAGATAGTCCTTTTTCAACACGTAACCACAGGTGGGTTGAGGTACCACAATGTCTAGACCCTTACGAACAGTGGTCGCTAGAGCCTTGACGTTTTTCTCAGCGATCTTGGTGAAACTGTCAATATCACCACTATGCAAGAAGGGCGCACCACAACATTGTGTGGTGTCGGCCAAAGTGCACTCAATCCCATTTCTTTCATAAACCTTGACGAGATCCTGTCCGACATCGGGGGCCTGATACTCAACGAGGCATGTCGGGAACATGGCGACTCGTCCTTGACGCTTTCCGATCCGCAATTTTGGTCGACGATTAAACCATGTTGTGAAGCGTTGCTTGGCAAAGGGAGGCAGCACGCGCTCGCTAGAAACACCAGAGGTTTTCTCAATCAACTTGCGTACAACCGATCCCGGTTTGGCGCCCATCATTTGATTGAGAACTGGGTATGTCGTGGTCGCAACTTTGCCCAAGAGGTCCGTATGGCCCATGACGTTCGTAGTCAGACGATCGCGCAGTGAAACTTGATCATTAGTGTGGCGCATCGCATCAGCACGCAGCATGAGACGCGGAAAGTCAAGTTCCCAAT
>SYDZ01000084.1 GCA_005801025.1 Actinomycetota bacterium | reverse complement strand
CGGTGATGCGGCGGCGGCCCATCGTGCAGGTATCCGTTTCGTGCATCAGGATCTGGGTCTCGTGGAGGCCGTGAGCGCAGTAGAGAACATGGCTCTTGGTTTTGGCTATCAAACTGGTTTTGGCCGTCGCATTAACTGGAAGAAAGAAACAACGAAGACCAAACAAGCTCTGCTCAATCTTGGCTTCGATATTGATGTTCGCGTTCCAGTTGCCGCTCTCGGTGGCGCAGCACGAACAGGTGTGGCAATTGCTCGGGCTTTACAAGAATCCGAGCGAAATATTTCGATTTTGGTTCTTGATGAACCCACGGCTTCCTTGCCTGGGGCAGATGTGGACAGACTATTCAACGCCATTCGTCGTCTGAAGACTCGTGGCATCGCAGTCGTCTTTGTGTCGCATCATCTTGAGGAAGTCTTTGAAATCGCCGATCGAGTCACTGTTCTGCGGGACGCCAAGGTAGTCGCCACTGTTGAAGCCAGTGCATTGGACATGTCATCTCTCATTGAATTGATCGTTGGTCGCAAGGTGACTGCAGCGACAGTGAATCGCTCCATTGATCAAAGCCTTGCACCGCGCTTACGGGTGACAGATTTATGGGGTCTAGGGATGAACGATGTCAGTCTCGAGGTTCGCCCGGGAGAGGTATTAGGCGTGGCGGGACTGACTGGTTCGGGGCGAGACACATTAATTCCGATGTTGTCGGGAGCGATGGAGCGTCTCGGAGATGTCTCGATTGATGGAGTGACAATTGGTGCGGGTAAGCCGAGTGCGGCGATCGCCGCGGGACTTGCTTTCGTGCCTGCTGATCGTTTGCGTAATGGTGTCATCTCAATGATGAGTGTGCGTTCAAATACAACGATCGCCAATGTGGCTCGTAATCAGACAGGGTTGCGACTGAATCACAAAAAGGAACGTGCTGAAACTCGGGATTGGATTTCGCAGCTCTCGGTCGTGACGACCAGCAGTGAGGCGCCAATTTCAACCTTGTCGGGCGGCAACCAACAAAAAGTGATGATGGCACGAAGCTTTCGCTTAGATCCAAAAGTCTTGTTACTTGATGAACCCACGCAAGGCGTCGATATCGGGGCCAAAGAAGAGATTCACGCTTTCGTAGATGCGGCGGCGGCGAGAGGTTCCGCTGTGGTGATCGCTTCGACGGACTCTGCTGAGTTAGCCCGCCTGTGTGACCGTGTCATTGTGATGCATCGTGGTCAGATCGTGGACACGATTGTGCGCGGCGAGGGGTCAATGGCTCAAAGTATCGACAAGGTTTTGCTGGCAGGTTCAAGTCTGGCAAGCAGTGAATGATTGATATTCGTCCCAAACAAAATGTGAAGTGAAAGGAAGACATATGTCAACTAATGAAGCAGTACCGTTGTCGGCCCCGAAAAGATCTTTATTAAACCGCCTTGGGTTGGATCGCTTTAGCGCTTTATATCTTTGGGGAGCATTCATGATTATTTTTGGATTATGGAAACCTGACACCTTTTTAAGTATGACGAGTGCCAAGTTGGTCTTGGGCGAGAATGTCAGCACAGGTATTTTGGCTCTGGCTTTCCTGGTGCCGTTTTGTGCCGCAACGTTTGACTTGTCAATCGGTGCTGTGATGTCAATGTCGGTTGTGACAATGTGTTTCTTGTCCGATGAGAAATCACGCTCATTTAATATGCCGGTCGGTGTGGCAGCGGTCATTACCCTCGCAGTGTGTACTTTGATTGGCGTTGTTTCTGGCTTCATCGTTGTCAAGCTCAAGGTGAACTCATTTATTGCCACTCTGGGCCTGGGTCAAGTGATTAGTGCGCTGGTTTTAAAGATTTCCTTCAATCGCCAGATCACGGACGTCTTCTCAGACACCTTTGAGAAATTCGGACGCAATCAATACTTCGGTATTCCCGTGGTCTTTTTCTACCTCGCCGTCGCTGGAATCATCATTTGGTATGTACTGGAACACACGCCAGTCGGACGTTTCATATACGCCACTGGCGGCAACCCAGAGGCAGCGCGTTTGGCAGGGGTGAAGACAGACCGCATGGTCTGGGGCTCGCTGATCGCCTCGTCTTTCTTGGCAGGAGTTGCGGGCATTGTCTTTAGCGCCAAAGTTGGTCTGTTTACTGCAGCGACTGGGCCTAACTATTTGTTCCCAGCGATCGCCGCCGTGTTCTTTGGTGCGTCACAACTGAAGGGTCGCCCGAATGTGGCCGGCACATTCATTGCTCTGTATGCCTTGGCCTTTGGTATCAAGGGTCTGCAACTTGTTGTTGGAACCGACTCGTATTGGGTGAACCCGATGTTCCAAGGTACGACGCTGATCATTGCAGTTTCCTTGGCCAGTCAAAAGGGTATTGCCAAGATGCGCAAGCGTAAGGTTCAGACAACTTGATCTAGCAATCTCTATGTCATGCTTATTGGGTGACAACGGATTGGATAGAACTCACTCGGCGAAGTGCATTCGCATCGCACCGTCTCATCGGCTGGATCTATTGGGATCCTCGAGCGATTGAGTTATACGCGAGCCTAGGGATACCCAATGGGGTCGGGTATTACGTGGCGAGTCGCGGAGCGCCCTTGTTGCCCGCTGGGCATCAGGCTATATCCGCTGCCTTTTATTCGATTCGGGCTGATTTCATTGAGTTTGCGGTGACTTTGGCGAATCAGCACACATCCTGGCAAGAGATTTTCGCGGTTCGTAATCAAGCAGTAGGTGAGGGCTTACGTCAGTATGTGCCAGAAATTTGCGAAGGTCTCGCTGCCCTCGATGGTGATCTGTGGCGAGTCGCCGATGGCCTCCCTGAAGCGGGGCGCGTGTGCTTCGCTGCGCATCGTCAAGCCCCACGAGTTGAAGATCCTTTGGTCTCGGCGTGGTTGGCTGTGAATTGCATTCGAGAATGGCGCGGTGACACCCACTTCGCCATTTTGACTTCGGAAGATATTTCGCGTGTTCAGGCTGGAATCTTGCATGATGCCCATCTCAACTACGGCGGGTGGATCGCTCAAAGTCGCGGCGCCGATGCTGATGCGCTCACGCATGCTTTGGCCGATCTTGAAAACAGAGGTCTGGCTGATCACGGAGTTGTTTCCACGGCGGGATTAGCGGTACGTGAATTGATCGAAGAACGCACCAATGAAATCTGTCAGCGGGCATGGGAAACATTGGGATTAACGAACACGGAGCAGTTCTTGGATCTCGTTGAACCCATCGGTGAAAGGTTGCTGGGCCGCATTGACGTCACCGCCGGCCCGAACTGGATGCCCGCAGCACGTGAGCGCCGCCCCGACACCATTTAATCTGTGGGATACTACTGCGATGTCTGTTACCACTATTGAAGTTGATCGTCGGCACATCAGTAGATCGCGTATCCGCTCAGAGCCCGAAGTTGTACTTCAAGATGGCGAAGTTCGACTGCGCGTCGAGGCCTTTGCGCTAACAAGCAACAACATCACGTACGGCGTATTCGGCGACGCAATGGGATATTGGAATTTCTTTCCATGTGCACCAGATGCCGAGACCCCTTGGGGGCGGATTCCTGTATGGGGTTTTGCTGAGGTCATTGAAACTCGTGTGTTGAACCTGCCAGTTGGGCGGCGAATCTACGGTTTTCTCCCGATGAGTACTCAATTTATCGTCAAGGCAGGCCGTCTTGACGAGCGGGGTTTTGTTGATATGTCGCAGCATCGTGCCCCTATGGCTGCGGCCTACAACCGTTATGTATCCACTGATCAAGATCCGATTTATCACCCCGACCGTGAGGCTCAGCACATGGTGTTGTGGCCATTATTTATGACTTCGTTTATGGTGGATGATGTCTTGGGGCAAGATGTGCTGGAAAGCGATCCGAGTAGCGTTTCAGCGGTGGTGATTTCCAGCGCTTCAAGCAAGACCGCTATCGGATCGGCGCATCTTTTGGCACGTCGTCCTGGAGTGAGCGTTGTCGGGTTGACATCGTCAAAAAATGCTGATTTTGTTCGGTCCTTGGACTGTTATCACCGAGTGGTGACGTACGACATGATCAGTGATTTACCTTCTGGGACTGCGGCTGATATCTGCGCCTATGTTGATGTCGCCGGAGATAGTGCTGTGACATGGGGAGTACACGAGCATTATGGAGATGATTTGGCGTACAGCCTGGCGGTCGGCGGAACACATTGGGATGCTCGAGCCCGAGTCCCAGGGAGGTCGCTGGCTGGTCCCAAACCTCAGCCCTTTTTCGCTCCGTCCCAAATCGCCCTACGAAATAAAGAGTGGGGTCGCGCAGGACTTGATCAACGGGTGAGTGAAGCGTGGAACCGTTTCTCGGAAGGGACTGCGCCGTGGTTGCAGGTTGTGCCGACTTCTGGACCGTCTGGGGTTGAAGCCTTATTCCAAGAACTGCTGGCTGGTCGAGTTGATCCCAGCGTTGGTCATATCTGCTCAATGCACTGACCCGAGACGCGAAACAGGGGCCGGTTTCCGGTTTCCCGTCAGCCGACCCCTGCGTCTCAGTAATGAAAACTGTGGGTGAGGGCTTAAGCCCGCATGCCCTTTGAAATTGCACCGAACACTGCGTCTTTGAGCGGAATCATGCCGCAAATGACGGCTCCGTTAACGACGATGTTCTTCCAGTCGTCAGCCCATGAGGCACCCCAAGTTCCCAATGGATACGCCTCAAGCAACCACACGATGAGGATTGAAATGCCCAGTGTGAGGTTCGCTCCGATGATCGGGAGCTTCTTGATGGTGTCGCCAAGACCAACGGTGCCTAGGACGGAATGAAGTACGGTCATCACTGCTTCAAGCAGCACCGCCATAACAATCAGAATTGCAACGGTATACATAATTTCTCCTTCAGTAGTGCCGTCTTGCGGCGGCAAACGGCAACCTATGAGACCTCTGGCACAGGGTGGTGGATACCATCAAAAAACCTTGTGAACAGGTGAAATGCAGTCTTTTGAACCGACCTATCCGAACTACGACAGCGAAATGGCCGACAAAATTGGGCCGAGTCCGGCAACATTGTGAGCAAATGCTTCGATGTGCGAGTTCAAATGAAGATAGTTCTCTTGTGTGAGATCGGCAACGGCGAGGACTCGCGTACCTTCAATCACGACGCGGCATCCAGCCGAAACCTCATTAATGGCGTCGAGTTCGCTGTAGAGGGCAAGCGTGGGCACCACATCGTCCAATACCTGGTAGGAGACGCGATATTTGTATAACCCATAGCGGGATTCATTGGGAAGAGCACTGAGGGAGATTTCGCCCTGTTCAAGATCTGGGTAAAACATTTTGATCAGACTGCAGTCTTTCCAAACATATGCGATGTCGCCGATGACCTCATCAAGGTCATGACCCCATTGTTCAACGTTGGCGATTGTTGGGAAATACAGACTCCAGTTTTCGCCACAGATCATGAGATCCGCGACGCCCTCAGGGGCAACATGGAATTCAATATTGCCGATCTCTGCGAGCGTTGTGGGATTTCGCAAGACACTGAGAATCGCCGTATGCGGGATATTGAACGGCGCTAGATGCACCCCTGCACTGACTGGGCCGAATTCGGCAGGCATGCGGTACTCATGAACACCTGCCTCAACGATTGTCCAATCGGCATTAAAGACGAGTTGATGAGTCGTGAAATCGAGATGGCAACGCAACGGAGTATTCATGCCTTCGGCTTTGGCGCCCGTCGGCCACACTCGGGCGGCTGAGAGCATTGTCCATAATCCCACTGCGTCAACAGTTGCTATACAAAGAGACTCGGTCGTTGGTACGAGAGGCGGGCGAGTCGCCAGTGGGTTCTGAGAGACGTTCATCGAAAACAGATCGCTGCTCAAAGTGACTCGCTGATCGCTGAGGGTGACTGTCAGCTCTTGCGAAGTTTGAATAAATTTACCCATGGTGACCAAAACGTGCTCGGGGATCGGGAACGCCCAACTTTGATCCGAGGTCATGCCCCAACGTTGCACCTCGGCTTCACGGCTGCTGACAACGACGGTGACGCCCGCAGTGGCGACGATCCACTCACGTCGTGATCCACCCATCGATGTCACCCAGATTGACTCTCCTTCGGATTCGTCAAACCGAAGTGGGGCCATGAACGCCGCCAGTAACTCAAATTCTGCGGCCGTTATTTTGAATGAAACAGCAGGCATTTGTGGGGTTTGTTTTTTGCTCATATTCTCCTAACGATTGGTGGGAATTATTTTGTGCCTTGCATCTGGAAGTTTTCTAGTCAGCTATGGGTCGTCCGCCAAGCCTTGGTTGCCGCTATCGGACCAACAGCTGCGGCCATAAGTCTTTTGCCGCGTGCAGCGAGGGTCAGTGCGTGTATCGCTGTTTCTAGATCTGCGACTTGATGTATGTCGTGGAGGGCTACTAAGCGACCGCACTCTTCTGTCAAATCCGATCTGCATTGGTCGGCTCCATCGGTGACATGGCCATCGCAAATCCAAATCATTGATTCGCGGTTCTTGCGCTTCCTGAGGGCGAACTCAAGCGCTGGTCCATCCACGCCATTGCCCCTATTGCCAGGCGGAACTTTGTCAGTGACGGCCCCACGGTCCGCTAAAACCCAAATATTTGGGGTCGCGACAGTGCCGGGTGCGTGGCTGTAGCCGATGATGACACAGCCAGGAGCAGCATTGATGATTCTCCACAGATCATCCTCGGTGAGTTCCATGGAGCCAGATTGGTCAATCAGTACAACGCCGCCCGAGCATCGCTCTCGTCGATCAAAGATGCGCCTGTCGGGATCGGTCAGGAGTCTTTCAAGATGCCGCGGGTGACGTCCAATATTCGAAGCTCGCTTGCGCCGACCAAGAAAGCCGTTGACGCGATTTGGTCGGTCAAGATGCAGTTCAAGCATGACAGCGAACTTGCCCACTTCGGATGCGCCTGCACCGCCCAAGCGGGACGGATCGGGTGGTACTGGGTCGTCTGATGTTTCAGTAATCAGCGCTCGATGGATCAGTTGGGCTGCCAAAATCGTGAAGCCCCATCCCTCGGTCGCGTCATCTTCAGGTTCAGTCGAAGCAACCGTAGCGGTGCCGTCCCGAGTATGTTTCCTCCACAATTTTTGTAATTGGCGATTGAGTTCACTCAATGTTGGAATCCAAAGAGGTTGCACCGACCTGACGCCCGCGAGCAGACCAGAGAATGCTTTCGTACCCGACGTCGCAGCCAACATATGGACAGTTTCGTTCCAATCTCTGTTGACGGCGAGACGTTCACCCGTGCGTTTTTCGCTCCCATCAGCCAAATATTTCATGACGGGAAAGCCTGCTGCTCCGACCAACATATTGACTCGAAACTCTTCGGCCACAATCAAAGTACTTGGCGATAGATGACTGAGATCGCTAGGCACGGTCATCGCTGTTGGACTGACCTTGGCGTGCATCATTTCGTGAGCACGGATGCAACGCGATGTTTCATCT
>SYDZ01000001.1 GCA_005801025.1 Actinomycetota bacterium | reverse complement strand
GAGCAAACGGAAGCCAATGTTTGTCAAATTTGTATAAAAAAATTGTGTGGTCAGGCTCACCTTTTCAACCGTAATTACGTCAGCACTGGCGACGAGATCGATGACCGCCTGGGCTAATTGGACTCCCACGGCTTGGGTGCGCGCAAAATTTCGACAACGTAAATCTTCACAGCCCGCTACAGGTTGAGCATTTGCTGGTGCGTTCCATCCGTTACCAATCGGATGAGTTTGTGTCACATCCCAAATATCGGAGCCACCTGGTCCAATCTGATTACCGAGTGGTCCATTCAAGTAAAGAATGTCTCCGAATCCTGCGGCTTGAAGATTCTCGCGCAACACGCCTGGGTAATCGGCCGTGAAGTATCTACCATCGGCCGAGCACGAGTCAGCGTCCCAACCTTTTTCAACACAGATAGCAGCAAGATTTGGAACTTCGGGTGGGTCCCATCCGAGGGTCACTTCGGGGTGAGAACTCCATTGCACAACTGTGGCAATCGCTGACCCATTTTCTGCGTTCTTCAGATCAAGTACATTCAGGCGTGGATCAAACACAATCGGGTCACGACCGTCATTCATGCCAAACCGATGCTCACCAGAAATGGCCGTTGCTGTTGCCGGCTGAAGGTCAGCAACAGCCGCAACAACGACCCCAGCGACAACATCAGCCATGTGCGAATACCAATCATCATTAATCGAAAACGCCGTATCTGGGCCGTGATGATTATGAGTGGCGTTGATCAAGACTGGGACCTCCTGCCAATCTTCAGGCAGTTGCTCCTTTGCCCGACGAGCGATTTCATCACCGTCAACAGAGAAAATCATGTACACATCGACAGTAACTACAATGGCTCGCTCACCGTTGTTGTCAAGGGCGATTGCCGCTGCTTGAACATCGTCGTGTACCCAACTGGCATCACCCGAACCATTTCCCACGTCAACCGAACCTTGGTCAAACATGGGGATGTAGATACCGATATCAGTTGGGTTCGCAACCGTGTCGCTCCAGCCTGGAGCCTCTAACAAATAATCAGTCGTACCATTGACTGTCGGCAGCACTGAGGCACTGGCTGACCCCGCCAACAAAGAGGATTCACTCGGGAGACTGGTATCGGGGATCTCTGTGTCTTCAGGTCCAGAAGTGACCGTTCCTGAGTCACTCGAACTACATGCCACCAGCGACAAGAACAAGACAATCGCAACCGCCGAACGAGAACTACGAACTTGATGCTTCATTTCTATAACCCCCTGTTGGATCAGCGAAGGAACATGTCCCCCACCAGACTCACTATAGACGCAAAAACAAGGAGCAAATAAAAGTTAGAGATTCTCTTGTGTTACTCGTTGAGCCACGAATCAATGAGTTTGCGGGCGATCGAGATCCCAGGAGGAATATTTGGTAAAGCATCTTTGCGATACCAATTGGCATCCAGAATTTCACTTGGATCACAAACAATCTCTCCACTCAGCCATTCGGCACGAAAGCCCAACATCAAACTATGTGGGAAGGGCCAAGGCTGACTTCCCATGTACGTCACCGTTCCAATGTGGACGCCAACTTCTTCAAATACTTCACGCACCACTGCACCTTCAAGCGTCTCTCCTGGTTCAACAAAGCCTGCAAGACAGCTGTACATCGGACCACGAAATTGCACACCTTGGGCCAACAAAGCTTCTTGATCAGGGCCAGCAGGACCACGAGTCACCAGCGTGATCATTGCTGGGGCCAATCGCGGAAAATGCATCAACCCGCAGGCTGCACACTTCATCGCCCGCTCACCAGGTACAGATTCAGTCTTGTCCCCACAACGACCGCAAAAACGATGAGTTCTCGCCCACTCAACTAACTGCACCGCGCGCCCAGCGACAAGCCAATCTTCTTGCGAGGCACGACCAAAGAAACTAAATAAGTCCAGCGCCCCACCATCTGAAGGGTCTTCGCCGCGGGGCACATCGACACCCCAGCACGAATGGTCGTCAAGCATGCCCAAGAAATGGGTTGAATATGCAGAATCTGCTGGTTCCTCAGCAATCCAAACGCGAGACTCGACCACATGAAAATAGCGATCGCCGACTGAATCGGTAGCTGGTTTCATTGAGGGCTGAAAGCGCGACGGCCGAGAAATTGAACCCGGGCCGAAGGATCTAGGTTGCTGCGAATCGGTCACTCCTAGAGCATGACCGTAAGATGACCTCTATGTCTAACCCCAACACATCAAATACAGGCCGTACCGTCGTCATCGTGGATGCTGTGCGCACCCCAGTGGGTCGCAAGAATGGGGGCCTCTCTACCCTGCATCCCACTGACCTGCTCGGATTAGTGCAAAAAGCCATTGTTGAGCGCACGGGCATCGATCCATCAAAAATTGAGCAAGTAGTCGGCGGCAATGTCAGCCAGGTCGGTGCTCAAAGTTTCAATGTCACCCGCACCGCATGGCTCTCGGCTGGTCTGCCCCTGACCACCGCCTGCACCACAGTTGACACACAGTGTGGTTCAAGCCAGCAGGCAACAGGCCTCACTGCATCACTGATCTCTTCTGGTGTCGTTGACATCGCTATGGCCTGTGGTGTTGAGTCCATGAGTCGGGTGCCGATTGGCAGTAACTCCAACGCATTCACCAAAGACCCCAAGACCAAGGCAGAAGTCTCCCTCGGCAAGGCTGTGAGTAAGAGTTACTTTGAGCATTACGAATTCACTTCGCAATTTGAAGGCGCCGAGCGCATCGCTGACATGTGGAATG
>SYDZ01000083.1 GCA_005801025.1 Actinomycetota bacterium | reverse complement strand
TTCGCAACGTGACTCTGAACGTGCCGATATCGCCAAGGAAATCTGGGAATTGGAACATACACCCGAACGAGAACTTGCAGAATTGACATCGATTTATCAGTCCAAGGGACTATCTCCTGCTCTCGCAAAAGAAGTTGCCGAAGAATTGACGAAGCACGATGCGTTGACGATTCACCTCGCTGAAGAACTTGGCATTCATCGTGCAAATCTTGCTCAACCATTTCAAGCCGCAGTGAGTTCAGCGGGGTCATTTGCTGTAGGCGCTGGTATCCCGGTTTTGGCTGCCGCCTTGACGTCAGACTCAAACAGAATTGGCGTCACCATTGGGGTTGTTTTCCTTGCGCTCTTAGGTCTCGGTTCAAGTTCGGCGAGTTTCGGGGGGGTACAACCGGGGCGGCCGATGTTACGCATTGTCCTTGGCGGTGCGGTGGCGATGGCTTTCACGATGGCCGTTGGCAATTTGTTTGGTGCCGCGGTCAACTAGCCACTGAGCGAAATCACCACGGATATCGCTGCTTTGGGTCGCGGCGGTTAGCGTGGAATATATGAGCGCCACTCCTACCGCCTACATCATTGACGCCGTCCGCACGCCTGTTGGGCGTCGAGGTGGAGGTCTGTCAACTGTGCACCCTGCCGACCTCGGAGCACACAGCATCAAGGCTTTGATGGAGCGCACCGGAGTTGACCCAAGCGCCGTTGATGATGTGGTCTTTGGCAATGTTGACTCAGTTGGTCCACAGTCTGGTTGTATTGCTCGGACATGTTGGTTAACCGCTGGTCTGCCGCAACACGTTCCAGGTACCACGATTGATCGCCAATGCGGTTCTGCTCAGCAGTCTGTGCATTTCGCTGCTCAAGCGGTGATGAGTGGCACGATGGATCTAGTGGTTGCCGGTGGCGTGCAGAACATGAGCATGATTCCGATTTCATCTGCCATGACGGCGGGACAGGCCCTTGGATTTGAGGATCCCTTTACTGGTTCACCTGGTTGGGTTGAGCGTTATGGGACGAATGAAGTGAGTCAATTCGTTGGCGCTGAAATGATGGTTGAGAAATGGAATCTGTCGCGTGAAGAGATGGAAGAGTTCGCTGTCGAGTCACACATTCGGGCCATCAAGGCTCGCACCGAAGGTCGTTTTGAAAATGAGATCGCTCCGCTGAATGGTGTGCAGCACGATGAAGGTCCACGTGAACCAAATTGGGAAAAGATTCGTTCGTTACAGACGCTGACCCCCGGTGGTCGTTTGACTGCAGCTTGTGCAAGTCAGATTTCTGACGGTTCGGCAGCGTTATTGATTGCCAACGAACTCGCAGTGAAGACGCACGGTCTCAAGCCGCGAGCACGGATCCATCACATGAGTGTGTTGGCTGATGACCCGATCATGATGTTGTCGGCACCGATACCTGCAACTCGCAGAGCTTTACTCAAAGCGGGGATGACTATTGATGACATTGACTTGGTAGAAATCAACGAGGCATTCGCCCCAGTGGTGATGGCCTGGATGCGCGAAGTCGGTTGCGATCGTGCCAAGGTCAATGTCAATGGTGGTGCTATTGCTCTTGGTCATCCGTTAGGGGCCACTGGCGCTCGTTTGATGACGACATTGCTCAATGAATTGGAGCGGACAGGCGGCCGTTTCGGTCTGCAGACAATGTGTGAAGGTGGCGGTCAGGCGAATGTCACGATCATTGAACGCCTCTAGTTAACTATCGAAACCGAGCCCCAGTCGGTCCAAGGACTTCAACCACAGGTTACGTTTGCCAGTTTTATCCTCGTGGTTCAGACTCCAACGCGTGGCCTGGATACCAATGAACTTGAATGGTTCGGGTGGAAACGGTAGTGGCTTGCTACGAACAAACTTCGTTTCAGTTGCTGGAGTTTTTTGATCATCAATCAGATCCAACATGACCTGCGCTCCGAAGCGGGAAGAGGCGACACCGAGTCCCGTGTAACCCAAGGCATATCCGACGCGACCCTTCATGGCTTGTCCCCAAAACACGCAATAGCGCGAACAGGTATCAATGGCGCCGCCCCACATATGGGAAAACTTCACACCTTCAAGTTGCGGAAATGTTTGGAAAAAATGACGACTTAATTTAGCCCAACTTTCAGGGCGACTCTCCAAATCCGTGGAGACCTTGCCACCAAAATAATAAATCGCGTCATAGCCACCCCACAAAATACGGTTGTCGGCCGTGAGGCGGTAATAGTGAAATTGATTAGGAATATCGGAGAGTCCTTGACGACGTAGCCATCCAATACTTTGTAACTGCTCTGGGGTCAAGGGTTCAGTGACCATGCAGTAGTCATAGACTGGAGCGATGTAATTATTGAGTCGTTTCAATAGTGGTTTGAAAGCATTTGTTGCAAGTGCAACCTTGCGCGCTTGAATTTTTCCTAAGGGGGTTGTGACTAAAACGCCAGCCCCTTCACTCTCAATAGAAGTGGCTTTCGTGTCCTCGTAGATACGCACACCTAACGAAAGAGCGGCTGCTTTAAGACCCCAGGCGAGGCGGGCTGGATCGACGATCGCTGCTCTGTCATGGACCCACAATCCACCTGTGTATGTTGGCGAATTGACCTCTGAGCGCATCTGTTCTTGATCCAGCCACGTCACCTTTTGTCCCAGTGACGAGATCTGCAGATACTCATCATGCATTTCATCTAGATAACTCTGGGGATGCGCTGTGGTCCCGATTTCAATGACTCCGTTGCGCTCAAAGGCGCAATCAATGTTGTAGTGCCCAATGGCGGCTTCAATCGCATTGAGATTAGCAATACCAAGTTCTTCAAGGAGTTTGAGTTCCTTCGGAAATCGTTCCTGACCATTAGTAATGCCGTGAGTGAGTGAGGCGTCCATAAAGCCACCGTTGCGACCACTGGCTGCAGCACCAACTTGTTGAGCATCAATCAGTAAAACATCACGCGCGGGATCGCGTTCTTTGGCGATGATGGCTGCCCACAGGCCCGTGTAGCCACCGCCGATGATGCACAAGTCGCATGTTTCATTGTGTACCAGCGTGGGATGGGGTACTGGCTGATCGGCATCTTCAAGCCAATAGGGATATTGGTCAGCATCGGCAATGGCCTCAAGACTGAGAGATTCAAACTCTGCTTGATGATTGGGGGAACTCACTGTGACACCTCGGCTACTGACAGGCTAGTGGTCACACGGGCGGCTCTGTTGGACTCCCATCGATTCCAAAACCAAAAAGAGCCAGCAACATACGCCCAGCCGGCGAAGATATCGGTGACATAGTGTTCGCCGAAGTACACCAAGGTGACTGCCATGGCAAGGGGGAACGAAAGAGCAGTCCAACGCATCGCGTTACGAGGAAATTTTCTCCAAAAGAAGATCACCACAAACAAGGCGAAGGCGGCATGCAATGACGGTAGAGCAGCAGTGGGATTGGCCCATTGTTGACCCCGCAATAACACGCTGCTGACAGTTTCAAGTCCGAGCCAACTCCAGCCACGTCCAGTCGTGCGTTGCAGGGGTTCAAGGATCTGATACTCGTATTTATCGCTGGCTGCCATCCAAGGTGGCACAGTCGGAGCGACAATATAAGTCAGTACGCCAGCGAATAACACTGTGGCGAATCGCCGCATGTAGCGCACCCATTCATGGCGATAGCGAACCCATAGAAAGACCGAGGTCGCTACGGGAACAAAAAAATGGGTGAAATACACCAAGGAACCTACGACGTCGTACCAGCGAATCTGTTGATGCCAGA
>SYDZ01000082.1 GCA_005801025.1 Actinomycetota bacterium | reverse complement strand
GTCAACAGATGATCAATCGCTGCCAGAGCAAGGAAAACAGCAACGGCTGGTCCGACAGCGAGGTCGAATAAACTTCGTGGCATTTCCAAGCGCGTTCCCGGAGGACCGACGGGAAAGTTGGAAGTAATAGTGATTGCGAAGTTCCCCGCCATTAACAGAATCGCCAGTGCCTGCACGGCGTGCAAGAACCCCAGGGCCAGATTCCAACGCCGCAAGTTGGCAAGTCGTTGAGGCATCTCTGACGTGATGGTGTTCATAGATGCACCCTAGAACAGACCGACCATCGAGGCTAACCCAGCGTCTAGTGGGCGAGGGGGGACTTGAACCCCCACGATCTTACGATCACTAGCACCTGAAGCTAGCGCGTCTGCCATTTCGCCACTCGCCCGAGTAACAGCCTTCAGGGTATCCCTGCACTCACCAACACCCCAACCCCCGATACCCTGAGCATTTCTGTGGGCTTACAATCTTTTGAGAATGGACTAGGGCGTATGGTTGAAGGCATGTTCAGTCGCGCATTCAAAAGCAGTGTTCGCCCCATTGAGATCGGTCGCCGACTCGTCAAAGAAATTGACAGCAAGCGCGCCGTTGATGTGAAGGGCCGGCGAGTTGTCCCCAATGAATTCATCATCAGCCTTTCACTCACCGACCAAGCCGCTTTGGCTGAAATTGAAGCTGCCCTGACTGACGAACTAGTTGAGGCTGTCAAGGAGTATTGCACCGATGAGGGTTACCATCTGCGCGGAACCGTCCTCGTGACAATCAGAAGCGATGAGAATCTCAGTACTGGTCGAATAGACATTGAATCAGTCGTCCGAAAAACGCAAGCAGTCTTAGGCACCGCAGTATTAGTTCTCGCCGACGATCGCCGGATCAATGTAGGTACTGCGCCAGTGGTCATTGGACGTTCGAGTGACTGTGATATCCCCTTTGATGATTCCAATGTCAGTCGTCGTCACGCTGAGATCACTTTTCTTGCTGACGCTCACACAGTCACCGATCTTGCCTCGACCAACGGCACCAAAGTCAACGGAGTCACTATCACCGCACCGCGAACTCTGCGCCATGGCGACATCATTTCTGTGGGAACTTACACCGTGCGCTTCGAGGCACAGTAGGCCTTCACTGAGGGCTTAACGACCATGACTGACCAATTGCTCAGCATCTTAAAAGTGGCATTGTTACTGGTGCTCTATTTGTTCTTTGCCCGAGTTTTGTGGGCCGTGTGGAATGAAGTTCGGTTACCAGCGATGAATCGATCGCCTCGGCCACCAAATGCAACCATCCGACCCCCTTCAGGTGCCATTCCAGGAGCGGTCAAGGTCGATCGCCCGTATCGTGTCACCCATATGAAAGTCGTGGCGCCAGCACACCTCAAAGGTTTTACCTTCACCGTCAATGAATCTGGCTATACCATCGGGCGCGGCGAAAACAACGACTTAAGTATTGGTGATGATGAATTCGCCAGCACTCATCATGCCCGCATGACTCTCAATGAAGGCCTGACAACAGTGGAAGACTTGTCATCAACTAATGGCACATTTCTCAATAATGAACGGATCACAGACAAGGTTCTTTTACAGATCGGTGACCGTTTGCAAATCGGCCGAGTCATCATTGAGGCCAACAAATGATTTCAGCGACCTATGGAGCGACGACCCATGTCGGTCAAGTGCGCACTGGCAACGAAGATAGTTATATCGCCATTGATGGTTTGTACTTTGTGGCCGATGGAATGGGTGGACACCGCGCTGGCGAAGTTGCGAGTGACATCGCCGTGCGTACCCTTGCGGAGATCTATCTTTCGCAGTCATCCCCCCTCACGTCACCAGAACTCGTGAGTGATGCCATCTCCACGGCGAACACCGCCATATATATGGAAGCCATGCACGATCCAAATAAAAATGGCATGGGAACCACCCTGACCGGTTTAGTTGTCATTAATCCTCTTGAAAATAAGATCGTTGTTGCCAATGTTGGTGACAGTCGAACTTATTTGTGGCGGCACAACGAATTACATCAAGTGACTAAAGATCACTCCCATGTGCAAACCCTTGTTGATCGTGGTGTCATCTCGCGCGCTGAAGCGCGCGTGCACTTTCAGCGAAATATTGTTCTGCGCGCTATGGGTATTGAATCGTGGGTTCTTGCCGATGTTGAAGGACGAATAGTCGAAGATGGTGACCGTTACATTTTGTGTAGCGACGGACTCGTTGATGAAGCCGATGACGCCGAGATTGAGAATGAGATTCGGGCCTCGGTTTCTGCACAAGATGTATCAGATCGTTTAGTGAATCTCGCCAATCGCAATGGTGGACGAGACAACATCACCGTTGTTGTGGTCGACTTTGAAGTAGTACCTAGCGAACTGATCACCGCTCCCGAGAGTAATCAGCCAAGTGAGAGCATCGCCGAGAGTATCCGCAACGTTGAGCGACCTGCCTCCACTACTTCGCCTTCGCCCTGGTTCAGAGTTGGGACGTACGCGATGTGGTTGGCCGCAGCAGCGATCACTGTTGCGGTGATCATTTCCGCTATCACATCGGCTCAGTGAACGGCACCAGCCAACCCATCGGCGCGGCGCGGCGCTCAACCGAGTTTCAATTGGTTTTCATGGCCGCAATGATTACGGCCACCGCCTACACCTTGGCTTCGCTCGGGAAAAACTCTGTCATACCGCCACGAATCCTCCCCTTTCTGGCTGTTCTTTTGTTGGTACTGATGTCGGCCCATATTGGTGTGCGCTGGTTGGCGCAGGGTGCTGATTCAACTGTGCTCCCAGTTGCCGTTCTGCTGAATGGTCTCGGTTACGTGATGATTGCCCGACTATCTGAACGCCTTGCAGGTCTGCAGACGACATGGACTTTTATTGGCGTGGCGTGCTTTATTGCTGTTCTTTTCCTTGTCCAACGAGTTAATGATTTAGCACGCTACACATGGACATTCTTCTTTTTGGGCGCTGGTTTGTTGTTGCTTCCTATGGTTCCAAGAATCGGTTTCTCATCAGGTGGGGCGCGCATTTGGGTGAGTGTTGGACCCATCAACTTTCAACCTGGAGAATTTGCCAAACTAGCTTTGGCTTTATTTTTCGCCGGCTACCTAGCGGAAAATCGCGAACTCATTTCGTCGGGCACATGGAAAGTCGGTCGACTCAATCTTCCCGAGCCGCGCCACTTGCTGCCACTGCTTTCTGCGTGGGGATTTTCCGTCGTCCTCATGGTTGGACAAAAAGATCTCGGATCAAGTTTGTTGTTCTTCACCTTGTTCATTGTCATGGTCTGGGTCGCTACAGAAAAGACGAGTTTTCTCATCATCGGTCTTGGACTTTTCGTTGCCGGAACCACGGCGGCTTATTTCATGTTTGATCATGTGCAAACCCGTTTCGCTATTTGGCTTGACCCATGGAGTCGGTATGACGCCAAAGGCTTTCAGATCGCTCAAGCCATGTATGCACTCGGTAGCGGTGGCGTCAGCGGTACTGGCTTGGGGCTCGGAGACCCAACCCGCATTCCAGAAGCGAAGAACGACTTCATCTTCGCAGCGATTGGCGAAGAGATGGGACTCTTTGGCGCGACGGCGATTCTCATCGCGTTTTTACTTCTCATCGGAGCAGGTCTACGTACCGCAATGCGCACACATCGCCCATTTGAAAAACTTTTTGCTGTTGGTCTCACAACGATTCTTGGGACACAGGCTTTCATCATCATTGGTGGAGTCATACGCGTCGTTCCCTTAACTGGCATCACATTGCCTTTTGTCAGTTACGGGGGCTCAAGCCTTGTCGCCAACTATATCTTGCTGGCACTACTCATCCGAGTGAGCGATAGTTCAGCAAGGGGCCTCGGCGAAGTTCCCAACACCGCAACCTCTAGGGAGCGATTGGCCGTTCGCAGAGCTAGACGGACATCAAAACGGCATCCAGTCAATCAAGACGATCAGTCATGAATACGCGCATCCGTCACCTGGCATTAGCGATGATCATTCTTTACGTGATTTTGTTCGTACAACTTAATGTGATTCAGGTAGGACGCAAAAATACTCTTGATAGCGACGCACGCAATACTCGTCAAACTGTGCGTGACTACAACGATCCCCGTGGAGATATTCGCACCAAGGACGGGGTCGTCATCGCCACATCGATCCGCAACGAATCTGGAAGTGAATTTGCGTGGCAAAGGATATACCCACAAGGTGATCTCTATTCGGCTATTACCGGTTATTTCACTTTTGCGTACGGTGCCACTCAATTAGAAAAGACGCAAAACGATATTTTGGCGGGCCGTACTGTGGAACAGCAGATCAGAGGAATTGGTTCGCTTTTCAATGGGCAGAACACCTCGGGTTCAGTGCAGACCACTCTTGACTCGCGCATTCAGCAAGCAGCCAAGGATGCACTTGGCAATCGTGAAGGCAGTGTCGTTGTCATTGAACCTTCGACAGGGGCTATTCAGGCGATGTGGAGTTATCCAAGCTATGACCCCAATCGTGTTGTCATTCAAGATGATGAACGTGCAGGTGAACTTTTGAGATCTCTCGACTCCATGTCAGGAAAACCTCTTTTGGCAAATGCTTATCAAGAGCGCTACATGCCGGGTTCAACGTTCAAGGTCATCACGGCTGCCGGTGCACTTGATGCAGGACTGATCAATACAGAATCATCGTGGCCTGACGAATCAGAATTTCTTCCGCCACAAACTAATGACCCCATTCAGAACTATGCCAACAAAGTCTGCGGTGGTGATTTGGCCGAAGTGTTTCGTCGTTCATGCAACACACCATTCGCCCGCACGGCTATCGCCCTCGGTCCGCAAAAAATGGTGGATATCACCAAGGGTTTCGGTATCGGTGAAGTCATCCCCTTTGATCTTCCCCGCGCTGTGAGTAGCCAATTCGGTGATGTTGATTACTTCGAGGAGAATTTGCCCCTGTTGGGAATCGGAGGATTCGGTCAAGGCAATACTCAGATGGTGCCATTACACATGGCAATGGTCGCTGCTTCAATTGCCAACAAAGGAATGATGATGAAGCCTTATGTTGTCGCAGCAACTTATGACCACAATGGCTCGGTGCTACGACGCACATCTCCCACGGTGTGGAAGACGCCGATGAGTTCTGCGACCTCAGCGTTACTGACTGAATTGATGATTGGAGTTGTCAACGAGGGGACGGCGAAATGTTGTATGGCCTTAGCCAACGGAATCCAGGCCGCAGCCAAGACTGGAACCGCTCAACTAAATGCCGCGGGGGAACCACAAAATTCTCATGCGTGGATGGTCGCTTTTGCCCCTGCACAGGCGCCGCGCTACGCCATCGTCGTCATGCTCAAAGGAACCACCGCCGAGATCAGCGCCGGAACAGGAGGCACCTTGGCTGGACCAATCGCCAAGAAGATTCTTGATATCGCCCTCAGGCGATGAAGTGACATTCCCTTTTCAACCCCTCTGAACAGGGACGACGGCATCTCAGCCAACGGACTCGGTAGCCTTTATCAGAGTTATGTCGGACAACAATTCAGTCATTATGAACGATCGCTATGAGATGCAACAACGCATCGGGCGCGGTGGTATGGCCGACGTTTATCTGGCCCGCGACATCCTGCTCGATCGTCTTGTGGCTATCAAAGTTCTTTTCCCCGAGTTCGCCACCGACCCCGCATTTGTTGAAAGGTTTCGTCGCGAAGCACAGTCCGCGGGAAACCTCAATCACCCAAATATCGTCAGCGTCTACGACTGGGGTCGCAGTAACAACACATATTTCATGGCGATGGAATATGTCCCGGGTCGCACACTGGCTGAAGCCCTCGCCGACGTTGGCCAAATCAATGCCACGAAAGCCGCCGAAGTTGGTATTGAAGTTGCGGCCGCCTTGTCTTTCGCCCACCGCAATAATGTCGTTCACCGTGATATCAAGCCCGGCAATATTCTCATTGGTTCAAATGGGCAATTAAAAGTTGCCGACTTTGGTATCGCTCGTGCGCTTGGAAGCGCTGCCGACAGCAACCTCACACAAGTGGGCGCAGTCATGGGTACCGCCGCTTACCTTTCACCCGAGCAGGCTCAAGGTGGCCAACCCGATCCGCGCAGTGATCTGTATTCACTTGGCATCGTGCTTTATGAAATGGTCGCAGGACACCCACCATTTTCGGGGGACAATCCGGTGTCTATTGCTTACAAGCAAGTTCATGATTCGCCCCAGCCGCTCAACCAAATCGCCGGTGACGTCCCGCGCGCTTTTGAAGCCATCGTGGCGCGTTTATTGGCCAAGGATCCTGGCATGCGGTATCCCACCGCTGAAGCGGCACGTGATGATTTACGCCGGTTCCGCGATGGCGTACCAGTGCAGGCTTTAGCTGACGCCATCAATCGCCGCAACGTTGATCAGTCATCATCTGACAACGCCCCAACAACGGTGATACCGGCTGGACCCATTGTTGGAGGGTCTGACGATCTGGCCTACACCCCAACAAGCGCGGCTCATGACGCGGCTGCAACTTCAGTTCTGCCACGCACAACCATCAACCCCAATCCCGCCTATCCACCTGGATACACGTCGAGCAGCGCAATCAACGACACTAACGATCTACAAAAACGACGCAGATCAATTGTGATCGCTGCAGTCTCCACCACATTGTTTTTGATTGTGGCAACTGTCGTCACCTTTCTTGCTCTCTCGGGAGGCTCAAGTCAAGCAGTCACGTTCATTCTCCCCGATGTGACCTCAATGTCACTTGATGAAGCCGTCACCACTCTCGAAGATTTAGGACTGACGGTCGTCCCAACGGCAGAAGAGACAAACTCTGTTGCCGACAACATCGTATGGAAGCAGATTCCGAATTCTGGCGAATCTGTGCGCGATGGTGACTCAATCACTGTTGTCTATAACCCTTCAAATACCCCGATTCCAGTGCCTAATTTGACTGGTCTAACCATTGATCAAGCGCGCACTGCGTTGTTTAATCTCGGACTCACTATCGGTATTATCACACCACAAAATGATCCAACTGCACCAGAAAATACAATCATCTCGACAATGCCTAAGAGTGGTGAGCAGGTACTTGGTGGAGCCACCATTGATCTCGTTGTCAGTCAAGGTAGTGGAGTCATCAAAATTCCCGATGTCCAAGGGCAAACAACCCAAGCAGCCCGTTCATTGCTGGAAGGCGAACCTTTCAAATTCCTCGTCACTGTTGTTGAAGAAGCAAGTGCCACAGTTGATGCAGGTCGCGTGACGCGTACCAGTCCATCAATCGGTGGTGAGACCACCAAAGGTTCAGCACTGACGATTTATGTGTCAACGGGTCAGGCCACAACTGCAGTGCCTGACGTATCAGGTCTCACCGAAGCGCAAGCCACTGCCAAACTTGTCTCGAGTGGATTTACCGTCGTCGTTGAATACATCGAAGTGCCCACAGCAAGCGCCAACGATGGCCGAGTGATTGCCCAAGACCCGAGCGCTAATGTGCAATCTGTTCCTGGAAGCCAAGTGTTGTTGAAGGTTGGTCAAGCCATCGCGACAGCGACAACAACCACGCCTGTCACGACCGCACCAACAACAACTGTTCCAGCAACCCCGTAATCTTCAATCACACACAAGTTGCGAGAAAATTTCGCAGCATGTCTCGCCCCGAACTTGTGAGAATACTTTCTGGATGAAACTGCACGCCTTGGACGGGCAAAGTCTTATGACGAACCCCCATCACTATTCCATCGGATGTTTCGGCTGTGATCTCTAAACCATCTGGCATTGTGTCTCGCTCAATCACCAAAGAGTGATAGCGCGTGGCAGTGACTGGATTCGCCACACCTGCGAATACGCCAACATTCTGATGTATTACTTCGCTGGTCTTCCCGTGCATCAGATGAGGTGCACTAATAATGTTTCCACCAAAGACATGACCAATCGCCTGATGTCCGAGACACACTCCGAACACTGGTGTTCCTCGTTCAGCACAAGGCATGATCACATCACAAATGATCCCTGCCTCTTCCGGGCGACCCGGTCCTGGTGATAACAAGACTCCGTCAACTGTGAGAGTCAAGGCCTGAGCAACCGTCAAATCATCATTGCGGTAGACGACTGGATCGGCGCCAAGTTCTCCGAGATACTGCACCAAGTTGTAGACAAAACTGTCGTAACTGTCGATGACCAGAACCCGTTTCACCTCATCAGCCTAAAACCCATTTTAATAAATCCGAGGTGGAACCTCATCGTTGGTGCGGTGGCGAGTCTCACTAGTGCGTACACTTTCATCTCGTGGCACCTCCGAAGCGTAAATCAGGCGGACGTACGACCCCGAAGGGCACTCGGCCCAACGGAGGCGACTCCGGTACACCAACTCATAACGAGCATGGGGTTTCAGCCTCCACGCGCTACACGCCGCCCGTCCCCAAATACGTCAAACAAAGCCCGCAATGGGTCCCGATCTTGATGTTTGCCTTATTTATTCTCGGTGCATTGATTATTTTGCTGTATTACTTGGGCGCGGTTCCTGGTGGACGCAGCAACCTCTATCTGGTCGCTGGGCTGGGTTTTATCCTCGGCGGGCTATACACCGCAACCAAATATCATTGACCTGACTATCTGGTTCTTATCCACACCTTGTGGATAAAGCAGGGGATAGTCACATGGGTGTAACTTCTTGTTCACTCAACGGGAGCCACGAAATCCATATCTTCCATGCAATGCCGAGGCGGAACAGGATCTTGTTCGGGAGCCATCGTCATACGCAATTCGACCCCACACAAACTGCAGCGATAGCGCACATTCACCCGCCGCAATTCGCCTTCAGGTGGCGGATCTGGAAGTGGGGTCGTCATGCTACGCAGCATCCCAACTCCGACGCGCCATAAGAAAAAGAATAAAACAACCGCCCCGAAAATCCAGATCACACCTGCGACATCCACGGCGAACATCGATTCTCTCAGCCCAATCGTTCCAGGATCGTGGCGTTCGCCATACCGCCACCCTCACACATCGTCTGCAGTCCAAAGCGACCGCCGGTGCGCTCAAGTTCATTCAACAATGTGGTCATCAAGCGCGCCCCCGAGCAACCGAGCGGGTGCCCTAAAGCGATGGCCCCACCATTGGGATTCACGGTCTCCATATCGGGATGAAACTCTTTCTCCCAAGCCAAAACGACTGAGGCAAAAGCTTCATTGATTTCCGTCAAATCGATGTCGTCCATCGTCATCTTTGCGCGCTCAAGAACTTTGCGGGTCGCTGGTATTGGAGCGGTCAGCATGTAACGCGGATCATCACCAGCAAGGGCGAAATTGACAAAACGAGCACGCGGCGTCAAACCAAGCGCACGACACTTTTCTTCACTCATGATCAAAATCGCGGCTGCTCCATCGGTGATTTGCGAAGAGTTACCGGCAGTCACGCGTCCACCTTCTTCAAGCGAACGGAACGCTGGCTTCAACTTGCCCAGACTTTCCATCGTCGTTTCACGTAAACCCTCATCCGTCGTCATCATGTTTCCTTCGGCGTCTTTGAGCGGAAGAATTTCTCGCTCAAAACGACCCTCGGCTGTCGCGCGAGCCGCACGGAATTGTGACTGCACGCCGAAACGATCCATATCCTCGCGACTAATGCCCCACTTATCGGCGATCATTTCTGCGGAAATACCCTGTGGCACCAACCCACCTTGTGGTTGGTAGCGCGCACTAACGCGCGGTCCAAATGGCCAGCCATATTTTCCATCAACCATTGATGCGCCCATTGGAACGCGTGTCATCACTTCGACACCAGAGGCGACAACGACATCGTATGCGCCAGCCATCACACCTTGGGCGGCAAAGTGTGCGGCCTGTTGCGAAGATCCACACTGGCGATCAACTGTTGTTCCCGGAACACTCTCTGGCCAATTTGCCGCCAAGACAGCATTGCGTGCAATATTCGTTGACTGTTCGCCGGCTTGCATCACGCAACCCATGACGACATCGTCAATCATGCCTGGGTCAATGCCAGTGCGCTCAACCAAGGCATTCATTGTTTCGGCAACCAAATCAACTGGGTGCCAGTCTTTCAATTTTCCGTTTCGACGACCGAGAGGCGTGCGAATCGCATCAACGATAACTGCATTGAACATAATGGCTCCTGACATTAAGGTAAGCCTCAAGTCTGCTGTGTTGGTCCGCCCAGAAACGAATTTAGAGCAACTCAGAGCAACTAAAAAACCTCAAGTGGCCACCAAATATCGGGAACATCGGATGGGTTAAAAGCGACAATGCCAAAGCGATCGCCGGGTGTGGATGCGCGCTGATTCAAGGTCGCTAACTCTTGGGCCATGTCATGATTGATATCCAATTCACTCAAACTCAAAGCCACCAAAGGGGAGTCAAGCGACGTCACCGCATCCACATGTCCAATCGTTCGCAACTCATGTGCCAAGAGGGTCTGAAGTTCAACAACTTTGGCTTCTTCCTCAGGTGTGAAAGGTGTGATCACACTGACAATCGTCGCCCCACTGGCGGCGGACAACAACGAGAAGGCGTATCCCGTATCACACACCATCCAAACGCTCGAAGCATTCGCTGGGTCCAAAACACGATCCCCAAAAACCCACTCCACATCAGCGGGAATTCCGCCAGCGAGACCGCGCTGTTCAAAGTCATACAGCAGTGCGGGATACAGACCCACCAGTCCCCCATCTCCGAGGCGAAAAAGGATCGCTCCCTCATCAGCTGAGGGAGAATTTTCCTGAAAGACAACCGCTT
>SYDZ01000081.1 GCA_005801025.1 Actinomycetota bacterium | reverse complement strand
GTTTGGCGATGATTTGTGAAGCACTTGCCTGAATCGTTCCGGGATCAAGTTGATACGGCAAAACTAAAGCAAGGTCGGCGCCAATGGCTGCCATGCGAGCTACAGCCAAGTCGGCTAGGTCCTTACTCTCCGATCCACCTTCCACATAAGTCAGGGCGAATTTGCGAATCTCACCCTTCAGGGCATCTCCGGCATGCGAGGCAGGTTTTCCTACTAACTGCTTCTCGATGAATTCAACGAGCAATTGCTGTTTCTGCTCACTACTGCCATCAATACCCCAAAGATACGGATCGCGCTCCGCTAAGTATTGAGCAGTGCCACCGCCACACATACATGTCGTCTTGCGAGCCGCTAGTTCATCATTGAAAGCATTCGTCAGTGCTGGTCCACCGACCACGACGAATGGGGCGTATTGCTCAACAATGCGTTGGGCATCAGCGCGTGCGGTCACTTCATCGGTGGCAAAGCCGGTACTGATATAAGTGATTAGGTTGACTTTGCGACCATACAGCTCGTAGTAGGTCTCGTAATACTTGATGTAGTTCTCAAGTGTCTCGGTGGATTGAGCGTTGGTCTCATTGGAGTTAATGGCCTGCGTGACATAGGCGATGATTGGGTCATCATCTGGACCCTGATAATGCACGATCGTGATTTCATCAGCAGTCACCCCTTGAGCCGTTGCCCCACCATTGTCACCCACGAATGGAGCCATACACGGCGGTGCGAAGAAACTCGGCACAGCAATCGTTCCAAGTTCAACGTCGCAACGCGAACCCCAAGCGATCTTGCTGAATGCTTCATCGGTCAATTTCTCTTGGGCATCAACGAAACTCAGTGGGAATTCCCATGTATCGGACTTCGGTGCCGCGCTATCAACTGGTGCATCCGTGGTGGCAGGCGCTTCTGTGGACGATGTTTCAGCATCATCTCCTCCTGACGAGGCGACAATTCCCCCAATGATGGCTATCACCGCCACGATTGCCACAATCGGTCCCCATTTTTTAACTGACTTGGATCCGCTGGACTGAGAACTTGATGAACTACTTGATGGTTGCATAACTTATCCCCCTTGCCCTGATCGGGCGATCGCAGCACTTGATGTGCCTAAATATGACTCAATAACTATCTGATGTTCAAGAACTTCAACTGGAACCCCATCAGCAATAACTCTGCCCTGATCAAGCGCAATCAACCGATCAGCAACTCCCGAAATGAAGGCTATATCATGTTCAATGATCACAAGTGCAGAACCCATGTCATCTCGCAGGCGCCGCACCACAGGCGTCAAAGCCTCGACCTCTCGCTGAGCCAACCCTGATGAGGGTTCGTCCAGCAAAATCACACTCGGACGATGGGCGACAAGACAGGCCAAGTCGACAATCCGGCGGGTGCCAGTGGACAACTCGCGAATGAATTTGTTCTGATAGTCGCCAAGCCCCAGCAGTTCGACCAGTTCATTGACGCGGGTCGTGATCGCGTCCTCTGAGTCAAAAACTGGAGGCAGATACATGGCAGCGGCCAGAGCACTGCGATTTGTCACCCAGCGTTCCAGCGAAACAGCCAAGGTTTCCCTCACCGACAACTCGGGGAACAGCCGAGCGTCTTGGAATGAACGACCCAAACCAAAATTGGCCCGTGCCGTCGGTGACGACTTGGTGACATTGTGACCCGCTATGTCAATTGATCCATCCTGAAGCGGGGTGTAACCAGAAATCACATCAAACAGAGTCGTCTTGCCCGCCCCATTTGGTCCGATAATTCCTACGATCTCATGTTCACGAATATCCATGGAGACACCGTCAACGGCGCGGATACCACCAAAGGCAGCGACCACTCCTTGCGTGCGCAACGCAATGCCAGATCCAATCTCACGAGTTTGATGCGTCAGCGCATTCGTCAATGAATCGCCCTGCGCAGCCCCCGACAAAAACACGGATCGCAAAATATCTGGGCGATTCAATAATTCTGCGGTCGGGCCTGCAAAGCGAATTTCTCCACGCTCAAGGAAATACGCGCGTTGAGCGACAGTCAGAGCAATATTTACACTTTGTTCCACTAAAACTACGGTGACGCCTTCTTGCGCCAATCGTTGCACTACTGGCAACAACTGACTGACGACCACCGGCGCCAGTCCGAGAGATAGTTCATCAATCAACAAAACTCGCGGGCGCATGATGAAGCTCATTGCTAAAGCCACCATCTGCTGTTGACCACCCGAGAGATTCACTGCTGGTTCGTCTAGCCGCTCACCCAGAATGGGGAACATCTCCATCACTTCAGCGCGTGCCCTCGCCACTCCATCGCGATCGCGCCGATTCGTCCAACTCGCAAGATCCAAGTTCTCGCGCACGGTCAAGGAACCAAAGACACCTTGCCCGCCAGGCATCTGCACAATACCCATGGCTGCAATTTCGTGTGGAGGTGCATGTGTAATGTCACGTCCATCAAAAATGATGGCTCCCTTATCCGCTTCAACTGTTCCACTGATGGATTTCAATAAGGTGCTCTTGCCCGCTCCATTGGTTCCCAACAGAGCAACAATTTCTCCCTCTTGCATATCCATACTGATGCCCTGTAGAACCATGCGGCCGTCGTACCCCGAATGAACTCCGCGCAATAACAACAATTTGGCATTTCCTTGACGGCGATCGTACAAAGCCTCAGAACGAGCAGCGGCCGACTGCCACACCTGGCCAATGTCATCCATGATCACATTTCGAATTGATAACTGAATCAATCCACCAATCAAGAAAAGTGGAATCATGGTCAGCATTCCAATGCGAATTGAGGTTTTATCGGCAATCCAACCGATCATCGGCAATATCGCCAGTCCCGGAATAATCCACAGTGATGCGACGGAGAAACCCGTCGCTCGAGCACGTGGTGGGATAGCCAATGACAAGACAGCAAAGGTTGCCGGTCCAAGAACAGCAAGCGATGCCGAAATGGCGCAGTTCACCGCCACAGCAATGTAAATATTCGGGGCCAATGCAAACGCTGCTGAGGCAACTGCTGCCACAAGCGAGACATAACCAGCGACCTTGGTCAGACCAGCAACATTGCCTGCGAATTTTTTCGTCAGCCAACGCGCTCCGACAATCAGACCAACGAGTTGAAATGGCTCAGCGATTGCTGCGGCAATTCCACGGGCCCGTTCATCAAGGCCAAACTCTTGGTCGTACAACAACGATGCCAAGGTCCCAAAGCCAATCAAACCAGTGGCCAAGAAAGGCAGGCTGTACCAAATGCGTTTCAATGACTGCACTTTTTGCACCGTGCGCCAACTCTCAGAGAACGACGGCGCTTCTTCTTCGGTGTTGGCGACCTCATCGGTGACGCCCATCGCTTTGCGTTCCCAGTAACCGCGGATCGGCTCTCTCAGTTTTATCGCCAGGATGGCAAGGATCACCGTCGGGATCGTGAAGATCAGAAATGGAGTTCGCCAGCCAAAATAGTACGCCAAAAACCCAGCCGACAGCGGACCCACAAATGCTCCCACGGCATTTGCGGAGCGGTGGAATGAAAAGACTTTGGCACGCACTTCGATGGGGTAATAATCAGCAATCAACGAGTTATGAGTCGGGTCAACAACAGCTTTACCAAGAGATGACCCACTTCTCGCAACTGTCAGCACAATGACACCCATTGCGATACCAGTCAGTCCCGAAAAGAGACCCCAGACTAAGGCCCCCACAGCTGCAATCGGTATCCGCTTAGAACGGTCGGCTAGTTGGGCAATTGGGACCTGCAGAGCGAGAGCGGCGACGCTTGAAAGAGCAACGATGCCCAACATTGCGCTCAGATCAAGATTGAAATGCTTGCGAATATTCGGCAGCAAAATTCCGAAGGCCGAGCGATCAAGTTCATCAACTGCATTGAGACCAAATAATAAAAGTAACGGATACGCGGCTTCACCACCACAGAGTTCACGAAGTGACACAACGGGATGACGAATGTTGCCCCAAATACTGCGTGGCTCACTCACGAAACATCCTCCTTCTTTCGCGCCCGACTGTACATTCGTCCCGAAAGTTCATCACGAACCCTGATGACCAAAGCCCCTAAGCCGCCCGGCAGGACCAAGAGCATGAACATCACGCCAGCGCCGGTAGAAAGAAATCGCCATTCTGGTGCGGTCACGAACCATTCGGTTCCCCGCAAGTATACCGCTCCCAAAATGGCACCAAATGAGACGCCGAGTCCACCGACGATTGAAGCAGTAAATACTTCAAGACTGCGACCAACATTGTAACTATTGATGTCAAAACTGTAATTGAGGTGCGTATAAAGGCCGCCCGCGACTCCAGCAATCGCACCTGAAATGGTGAAGGCAGTGAGCTTGACCCAGATCACTGGCACACCAAAAGCCTGAGCAGCGCGCTCATTATCGCGCAACGCCAAAATTGCTCGCCCAGTTCTGCTGCGTCGGATACCGCGGACACCACCGAACATCGCGATCAGCACCAACAATGTGTAGACATAAAAACGAGTTGGAGTATCAATATCTAAACGACCGAAAAGTGGAAATCGCTCAATCCGCTTCCTAGGAATCCACTCAAAGAAGCGATTGTTCAAGAGCCATGAGGTGACGCTGAGGGCAAACACTAAAGTAACGACGGCAAGATAGAGCCCGCGAAGTCGCAATGCCGGCAAGCCGACCAGAAACGCCGCCAGTCCACCAACGATGGCCGCGATCACTAGCGCCAAAGTCAGATCGACACCCCAGGCCTCGGTGCACTTGGCACTCACTGCGGCGCCAATGGCGACAAAACCCACTTGCCCGAGCGAAATTTGGCCCGCCCAGCCAGTCAATACCACGAGAGATAAACCGATGATGCCGTAAATAAAAATTGCCGTGACTTTGATGACTTGGTCAGTGCGCAAAAGAATTGGGATCGCCACCAAACTGGCGAGAACCACAGCGTATGTACCCCACCTCATCACTCGCACCCACGGAAGTCGTGCTACCTCGGGAGCGAGATCGTGAACTTCGTCAGCCAAGCGCCATGAAGCAGTGGTGTCTTGATCAAGGCGCGAGGCCCCCTTACGTTGCATCAATAAGGCTGCCATCACCGCCACTGCGATGAATGGCGCGACTAGCAAAGGACTTTCAGCGTTCCATTGCACTCCGTACTCAAGAATTCCTAGCGCCACTGCGGCGACTGCAATCGTTGGCAAGTTGCGCAATCGTCCAATCACCAAAGCCGCCAGTGCCAGTACCAAGCCCGAAACCGACAACGCGCCACCAATGGGTACACCAAGAATCCCTGAGCGCAAAAAGAGGGCTAAGAACGACAACGCTGATGCCAACATCCACACGATTGTGGAAAGCCAGCCCACTGGTATTCCTAGAAGGGCAGCGCGATCGCTGCGCTCGGCGGCGGCGCGAACAGCGATGCCGACTTGCGTTTTCGAGAGAAACAATCCCACTGCAATCATTGCCAGCGGAGCAAGGATCATGGCAATGAGATCATTGGCGTTCAGAATGAACGTCCCGACGGTGAGTTTCCAGGCGACAGGGGGTGGAATCCTTTCGGAAGCCGCTGTCTCGTCCCATAAACGGGGCAAAATAATTGCCAATACGCTCAACAGTTGAGTGATACCCAAAGTTGCCACGGTCAGCACGAGCCGCGGGGAACGCACGAAGCGCCGCACGATCGCCAATTCCACGATGGCACCCAAAACGATCGAACCGATGAGACCGACACCGAGTCCAAAAAGATACGGCAAGCCGTTGAATACGATCAGGCCAACGGACAAAATCGCTGGCACAAAACCTAGATCTGCCTGGGCGAAGTTGATCACTCTGTTGGCTCGATAGACCAAGGCCATTCCCACTGCTAAGAGCGCCGTCAGTAACCCGAGCACGATCCCGCGAATGAAGGCCCCCGCAGGTAAACCAAAAAAGACCAACTGCACGGCCACCAGCGCGAATGCAGGTGTTAGGGGGGTCAAAGTACGACGAAAATCGGAGCCTATTTTACTCATCTCTCGCCCCTCTCCCTATAAAAACCCTTAACACCTGAGTTGTCGCATCTCATATCCCCACTTATGGATAGCACAGCGACCCTCACGGATGTTCATTGGGTCAAGCCACAAGTTATGTCAGTTAGTATGCAAGTACTTACAACTCGTTAGGGTCAAGACATGGGAACAGTGCGCCGTCACATTTATATCGATGCCCCAGCAGATGTGGTCTGGGGCATCGTCGGAGCACCTGACCGTCTCCACGAATGGTTCCCCATTGATAGCTGCGAAGTTGTTGATAATAAGCGATGGATTAATCTGCCGAGCGGTTTGCGCTTTGAAGAAGACATCGTCACCCT
>SYDZ01000080.1 GCA_005801025.1 Actinomycetota bacterium | reverse complement strand
GGCCGCGACCATCAAAAAACCCCCTGCAGCAATGATTGGAACACGACCGGCAACGGCATCAACGACCTGGGGTAACAGGACCGATGTTGGTACCGAACCCGTGTGTCCGCCGCCCTCGCCACCTTGCACAAGAACTGCGTCCACGCCCCACTCAAGAACTTTTTCAGCATGGCGTTTGGCGCCAATTGAAGGGATCACGACAACACCAGCGTCTTTGAGTCGCGAAATCAATTCAGGTCTGGGTGCTTGGGCAAAACTGGCAACCTTGATGCCTTCGTCAATCATCAAACTGATGCGATCGTGAACATCGGCTGAGTCTGCGCGTAGGTTGACACCAAATGGTTTGGTCGTGCGTGATTTCACCTCAGCGATGGACGTCTTGAGTTGGTCGAAGTCCATCGTGGCGCTTGCTAAAATTCCCATAATTCCAGCGTTGGCAGAAGCACTCACCAATTTGGGACCGGCCACCCAACCCATTCCAGTCTGAATAATCGGATAATCAACATCGAGAAGTTCGCATAGGGGAGTACGTAGGCGCGCTAGTGGAGTGACGCTCATGAGGCAATCTCCCGAAGTCTGAGACCCATGGGGTCAATGATGTTGATGGCGGCACTTTCTTGCGTTGTCGGTCCACGGCTGATCAAAACTTCATCGGGGAGAACTAACTCAAAGCCCGTGTTACTGACGACATCTTCAAGACTGACTCCGGGGTGGAGAGTGACGAGGCGCATCGCATGATCAGGGGTATTGAAGTCAAAAACTCCGAGGTTGGTGATCACGCGACGTAGGTCATGGCGCTGAGCGATGAACCCTCCTACTTTCTTGGCGCGGTCGTAGCCGACTCCACTGACCATGTCAACGACGGGCACAAAGACCGAAACTTGATGTTTAGGGATAAAAAAACTTGTGGCATTATTGACGGTATTGCCTGGTCCGCCACGCACTCCGAGCAATTGCGACTTTGGTTTGGCCCATGGACCAATGTTCGCAATATTGGTGTTGCCGTAGCGATCAATTTGACTGGCACCCATCATCACATGTCGGCGTCCGCCCGCAACGGTGTCGAAAACACTGCGGAAAGGGATCCAACCTTCAACGACTTTGTCTGTTCCACCGATGGGCAAGTCACCAGCGATGAAGAATGCTTCACCGTCGCTGATCATTAAGTCGGGTTCAAAAGTCGCGCGCGCTAATCGCGCCCCGAGCATTTGCATCACTCCCATACCGGAGGCGAAAATTTCCCCGTCACCACGCCATGCTTCGGCGCAGGCGACAGCAATGACATCAGCAAGTGCAGGTGTATTGCTCATTTTGTCGCCTCCTTAGCGGCTTTGACTTCGGCGCGCCACAACAGAACTTGCTCTTGATACAAGGACTCATCACCCGATAAGAAGCGGGTACTGAATACTTTCCAAGTCTCAGGGTCGCGTGCGGCGTCCACATACGCTTTTTGAAATGCCTCATCGCGTCCGTAGTCGGGTTCACAGGTTGTGAAGTGCGCACCGTTGGGGGCATGAATCACACCGTCAACCATTGAGCGATTGATCTTGAGGGTATGAAAGGTCCCTTCTTTCAAGAGATCTTGCGTCGCAATGATTTTTTCGGCACTGACGAAGCGACGGCCTGGCTCGCAGGCGCCTAAGAAGAGATCGTCAAAATATAGATCAGGTCCGAGATACTGCGCATTGCCACGACTATCCGCGCGATTCATATGAACAAATGCAGCATCAAGGCGGAGTGCTGGAACTGCGAGAAGTTCTTCAGCATCGGCGTATGGGGAGTTAATGGTTGTGAGCGTTGGGTTGACGTCCATCACGCCACTGCCTAAACCAGCGCGAGTTGGCAGGAATGGCAGGCGCAATGAAGCAGCGAATAACGCCCATTGCAACATTCCTTCATCCCATTCAACTGGCTCAGGAATTGTGCCCGATTGGCGGGCGATTCGAAAGTGAGGCTCCAGAGCAATGGAATCTAAAGAGACAAAGGCGTAGACCAATTTTTTCACTTTGCCGGCAGCGCACAGTAAACCCACATCGGGTCCCCCATACGAAACAACAGTGAGGTCAGTAATGTCAGAACGTAAGAGTGCGCGTACCAAACTCATTGGCTTACGGCGGCTTCCCCAGCCACCGATGCCAAGTGTCATCCCACTTTCAAGTGAAGCAATGGCTTGGGTGTCTGAAATTAACTTGTTGCGCATTTCTGACACAGTTACTGACCATCTTTCTTATTTTTTTTATCGGTGCCAGCGAAATCATCACGCAACTCATCGGCGACCCCCGTCAGATTAAGTTCAAAGGTAAAACCCTGTTCAAAGCGGTAACTGCGCTTGACATCCCACAGGTCAATGCCATTGAGGCTTTCTTTGGCTGCGCGAATCACCGTCGGGTGTTTGTCGGCGATACTTTGAGCAACTTTCATCGCTGCATCGCGCAGTTGTGAGCGCGGGACGACTTGTAATACGCTGCCGAATGCGTGGAGTTCGGCAGCCGTTGCCGTTGCCGAGGTGTAGACCATGGCGCGCATTTTGTGCTGGGGGACTAGACGTGCCAAATGGGTCGCTGCGCCGAGAGCCCCACGGTCAACTTCAGGCAGTCCAAAGAAGGCATCGTCACTAGCGATGATGATGTCGCTGTTGCCGACCAATCCGATGCCACCACCGACACAAAACCCAGCCACAGCCGATATCACTGGAACGGGACAGTCGTAGACGGCGGCAAAAGCCGCGTAGCAACCTTTATTGGCTCCGAGTAAGGCTTCAAAACCTTCGGTCTTCTGCATCTCTTTAATATCGACTCCGGCATTGAAACCGCGGCCTTCAGCGCGTAGGACAACGACGCGAACGCTGGTATTTCGCCCAAGTGCAGTCACGGTGTCGGCGACCTCAAACCATTCCGCAACGGTCAGTGCGTTGACGGGCGGACAGTCCATGACGACTTCGGCGATGCCGTTCTCGTTGATATTTGAGGTGATTCCCATCACTTCAGCGTACTCGGCATCTGACGAAGCGTCAGAAACGAGCGCAAAGTTGCCGCTAAGGTTTGTCACGTGGCAATCACCATTGACTTTTCTGGACAAGTAGCGCTGATTACGGGTGGCACTCAGGGTGTCGGTCGAGGAATCGCCCAACGATTCGCCGATGCAGGCGCACAGGTTGTTGTTTGCGCGCGCACTATCCCCGAGGGTTTGCCCCCTGAGTGGGCTGCTTATCCAGCCGATTTACGCGAGTTTGATCAGGCCGAGGCACTCATTGATCAGATCGTCGCCCGATTTGGGAGCCTTGACATTTTGGTCAACAATGCGGGTGGTAGTCCGCCCTCCGACACTGCCAATGTCTCTGCCAATTTCTCGCAAAAAATTATGGCAGTGAATTTGTTCGCCGCAATGTGGTGCAGCCAAGTGGCTAATCGTCATATGCAGAGCCAGATTCATGGTGGAGCGATCATCAACATTGGAAGTGTGTCAGCGGTTCGCCCCGCTCCTACCGTCGCGGCCTACGGTGCTGCCAAGGCGGGGCTTGTCAACTACACGCAGACAACAGGGCAGGAGTGGCTACCTAAAGTCCGCGTGAATCTAGTGACCGTCGGGATGGTTCGCACTGAATTGGCGCACCTTCATTACGGCGACGAAGAAGGGGTGCGGCGAACAGGAAGTCAAATTCCTATCGGTCGCTTGGCGGACGCAACGGAGATCGGCGATGTGTGCGTCTTTTTGGCGTCACCGTTAGCGGCATATGTCAGCGGTGCATCAATTGAAGCGCATGGTGGCGGCGACTGGCCACCTTTTCTCAATACACCATTTCGCAACATGGGTCGTTGATCTAGAGAGCGAACATGTTTTCGGTTTAGTGTTGCCTGATGGATGTCGTTTGGACCGATCTGCACCGCCATCAAAACCCAAAGATGGAAATTAATCTCGGGCAACCAATCCCGACATATGAACGTCCAGATCGTGCCGAGACGATTCGTCAGCAACTGGAAACTGATGAACGCTTCAACTTTGTTGGACTCACCGAACATGGTCGTTCGCCTATTGAAGCAGTGCATGCTCTTGGCCTGATTAACTATTTAGAGAGTGCATGGCCAGAAATCCATCGCACCACAGGGCGTCATGAGTTTGCTCCCGAAGCGATGTTGCATGTTGGTCTACGTGAAGGAATGAGCGCAGCGCGCCCACCCGAAGGTGCGGCGGCCGCATTTGGTTATTGGTGCTACGAAACTGCGACCCCTATGGTTGAAGGTACGTATATAGCTTCGAGGGCATCGGTTGATGTGGCGCTCACAGCAGCAGAGAAGATCCTTGCTGGTGCGCCTTCGGCTTATGGTTTATGTCGTCCCCCCGGACACCATGCCGCAGCAAATGTATTCGGTGGGTTCTGCTATTTCAATAATGCGGCGATCGCCGCTCATCATGTTGCCTCAACGGCGGGCAATAAAGTCACTGTGCTTGATGTCGACTATCACCATGGCAATGGCACGCAGCAGATTTTCTACGAGCGCGACGATGTGCAGTTTGTTTCTCTACATGGTGATCCCAGGCGGGCCTATCCCTGGTTTATCGGTCATGAAGATGAAGTTGGTGCCGGCAAAGGTCGTGGCTACAACATCAATGTGGCATTCGGGCCACAAGCCGAAGACGATGAGTATGTAGCGCGACTTGCCGGAGTATGTGAACAGATCGCCGCATTTGGACCGTCAATGGTGATCGTGTCATTGGGCGTTGACACATATTGGAATGATCCGATTAGTGATCTTGCGCTGACTACAGACGGTTATCAGCGCTGTGGCGAAGTGGTGAAACAACTTGGAATACCCACTTTGATTCTGCAAGAGGGTGGCTACGACATTGAGGCTATCGGTCGCAATGTCCACGCCTGGCTTTCGCCTTTCGCCTCATCAGTTTTGTAATGGC
>SYDZ01000079.1 GCA_005801025.1 Actinomycetota bacterium | reverse complement strand
CGACGCTCAAGCCGATGACGCCCGATTGTGTGTGGCACTAGCGCGGACTGCCGCCGATCAGGGCGCGGTCATCATCAATCGTTGTGCAGTCACCAACATTTTGCGCTCGTCGGACTCACAAGCCAATGGTGTCACGGTTCTTTGTGATGGTGAATCAATTGATGTGCAGGCCCATGTTGTGATTAACGCCGCCGGCGTGTGGACCGACGCTGTACGAACTCTTGAAAATGGAATTGATCCCGACACGATTCGGCCAGCCAAAGGCGTGCACGTCACTGTGCCCTGGGAAAAAGTTCGTAACGATATTGCTGTCATCATTCCCGTGCCCAAAGACAAGCGCAGTTTGTTTGTTGTCCCGTGGGGACCCAAACCTGACGGTACTTTCACTCATACATATATCGGAACCACCGACACGGACTACCAAGGTCCAGTTGATGATCCGCAGTGCACCAAAGATGACATTGACTATGTACTGCGTGCTCTCAATGCCAGTGTCACAACTGGTATTACGACGCAAGATGTCACTGGCGTATGGGCTGGGTTACGACCGCTTGTCAAACAAGTCAACGCCGCCGATGGAACCGGTCAAGGTGGCAAGGCAGCACGCACTGCTGACCTCTCGCGTCGACACCTTGTTTTTACTGGAGATTCAGGCATCATCACAGTCACTGGCGGAAAACTAACGACGTATCGCGAAATGGCTCAAGACACAGTTGACGCCGCTCTTGATGTCCTGAGTGCACTGAAGTTGGAGCACAAGAGCAAACGGTGTCAGACCAAAAACCTCAAACTGCACGGCGCCCGCGGATTCAAAGAACCTCAGGTTTCCGGAAGTTTTGATGCCCATCTCTCTCATCGCTTTGGATCAGACGCTTCGGTGGTGACTGGGATGATGGACTCAGATGTGCGATTGGCAGCGCCAATGGTGCCAGGTTTGCCCTACGTCATGGCAGAGGCAGTTTTCGCCGTGACCTATGAAATGGCCACAACCTTGGACGATATTTTGTCGCGTCGCACACGCTCATTGCTGTTTGATCGTTTCGCCACCCAACAAGCAGCGCGCGCCGTCGCCGAGATTGTGGCACCGTATGCAGCATGGAATACCGAGCGCATCGAAAGTGAGATTGTGGCCTTTAACGAGATCTGCGAGCATGAAATCGTCGCTGGCAACGTCACTCAAAGTGATCTCTATTCCTGAGGGGAACTCCTATGAATCAGAAGCTTTTTGAATATGAAATCACATCGCCAATCGATCTTGTCACGGCCGATGACGGTCTCGTCTCAAGTCATTTCGGACATCCTGTCATTGGGTTGAAGCCGTCGCACATCAGTGCCTTGGCTCAGATTTGTTCAACTGATACCTCCCCTCGTGTCACCGCCCAGGCAAGTCGTGACTGGTGGCCACTGACAATGCATTGGGGACTTGCCGGCGAAGTGCCCGCGCAAGCCGCAGCCGTCTGTCGGCCGACCTCAACTGAACAGATTGCTTATCTGTTGTCCTACTGCAATGAGCAGCACATTCCCGTCACTGCTGCTGGAGGGCGTAGTGGGGTGTGTGGAGCGTCCATTCCCCTATATGGAGGAGTGGTCCTCGACACCACGGCGATGCAGGGTGTAGTGAGCGTTGATGACGAGTCGCTCACCGTTGAAATTTTGCCGGGCACCTTCGGGCCCGATCTTGAAGCACATCTTGCGGCCATGGGATTAACAGTGGGTCATTATCCACAAAGTTTTGATATTGCCACGGTCGGTGGTTGGGTTGCTTGTCGCGGCGCCGGTCAATACTCAACGCGCTACGGCAAGATTGAGGACATGGTCATTGGCCTCGAGGTGGTACTCGCTGATGGCACGATTGTGCATACGGGGGGTTCGCCAAAAGCCGCAAGTGGACCAGATCTCAACCAACTTTTTATCGGTAGTGAAGGCACACTCGGAATCATCACTCGTATCTGGCTGAAATGTCATCCCGTAGCGACTTTGGAACGTCGAGCCGCTTTCGGTTTTGCCACCTTCGAAGATGGGCTCGAAGCTTGCCGCCGCATCATGCGACGTGGTGCTACTCCTGCCGTATTACGTTTGTACGATGCGCCAGAAAGTCAGCGCGGCCAAGGTGGTGATGGCGTCATCTGTGCCTTGCTGGTACTCGATGAGGGCGATGTCGCTTCTGTCAATGCCTCAATGTCAATCGTTGAAGAAGAATGCTTAGCGACGATTGGTTGCATACCACGCGATGTTGACGTGGTGGAAAAATGGATGCATCATCGCAACGACACCAGCGCGCTTCAAGCGCTCACCAAAAAAGGTTTCGTTGTCGACACGATGGAAATTGCGGCACCGTGGTCCACTCTGCCGGCCATCTTTCATGCTGCTCGAAAAGCCATGCTGGCCGTGCCGCACGCCCGCTCAGCGACCTGCCATTTATCCCACAGTTACATTGATGGCGCGTGTTTGTATTTTACTTTCGCCGCCACTCCACCAGCAGATGAGATTGAGTCCACCTACCTCGCAATGTGGGATGCAGGCACACGTAGTGTTCTCACTCACGGAGGAAACCTCAGCCACCATCATGGTGTCGGACTGAACCGAGCGCGATTCATCCGTGAAATGATGGGGTCATCTTTCGCCGTGCTGATTGCCATGAAAAACTCCCTTGATCCACAAGGAATTTTGAACCCTGGCAAAATGGGTTTGCCGATTCCAGACTATTTGACCGCCCTGAATTGGCCATGAGCACACAGTCCGGTTCTTCATCACGCTGGGATCGTTTAGCTATTCGCTCTGGCTCATCGGTGGCTCTTGTTTTTGCGGTCCCATTTTCAATTGCGGCGCGTATCTTTTCTGACAACAGTGGCCTCGCAATTCTCTTATCTCTCTGTGCAGCCCTTGGTTTTTTACTTGGCTCGGCAATAGCAGCATGGCACCAACAACGCGGCACACCGCTCACACATGCCATGGCGACTGCGTCCGCGACCTACATCGCGGCACAAACTCTTTTCATTGTTGTTAAGTTGGTGCGTGGCGCCGAAGTGCATTGGATCGCAGTCTTATTTAATTTCACGATTACTCTGACGGTCAGTGTTCTGGGGGGTTTTATTGGTTCTGTGATGCAACAACGAGGCGTCCTGCCCCAGGGACGAAGAAAACTATGACCTCATCGATACTTGTCATTGATGTTGGAACGAGCGGATTGCGAGCCGCGATTGTGCGACCTGACGCCTCTGTGGATGCTCTGCACTATCGGTCCTTTCGTCCGACAACTCCCACTGCTGGCTTGGTCGAATTTGATGCCACTGAATTGGCCCGACTTGTTCTTGAGGTGGCTCATCTCGCCCTCGCACAAGGTGGACCCGTATCGGGAGTTGGAATCACCACCCAACGCGCTTCGACGATCATGTGGGATCGCAAGACTGGCGTACCAATTGGACCTGGGCTCGGTTGGCAGGACCTGCGCACTGTCATTGAATGCATCATGGCCAAAGCAGAACATGGTTTGGCCTTAGCCCCCAATCAGACCGCCACCAAAGCGGCGTGGCTCCTCAAGACATACGTTGGTGATGCTGCCGCTATCGCTGAACGAGCCCACGATCTATGTCTCGGCACGGTGGATAGTTGGATTGCATGGACGCTTTCTGGTGGCACTCTGCACGTCACGGACCACAGCAATGCCGCAGTCACTGGATTACTCGATCCAACTTCTGGCCCGCAGATCACCTGGAATGAAAGAGCCTGCTCAGTTCTCGGCATTCCTGTCTCAATGCTCCCATCTTTGGTGCCATCATCTGGAGTCATTGGTCTGGCAAGTGCACTGCCTGGTTCGCCTCCGATCGCAGCCATTGCCGGCGATCAACAAGCATCTCTCATGGGTCAATCATGCGTGCGTGCGAATATGGCGAAGTGTACGTTCGGAACAGGCGGCATGATGAACCTCTGTCTTGATGATGTGCAACCTGCCTCATTACTGCGCACAGTCCATGGCACATTCCCGATCATTGCTTGGAGCCGCCAACAAAAAAATTTGACACCCAGTGTCACCTGGGGAGCGGAAGCGATCATGCTGTCAGCAGGTACCAATATTGATTGGCTGCGCGAAGACATGGGACTCATTTCCACACCAGAAGAAAGTCACACAATCGCCGCTCAGTGCGATTCAAGTGAAGGAGTCTTTTATGTCCCGGCATTGCTCGGACTGGGAACCCCACATTGGGATTATGGCGCCCGCGGAGCACTACTCGGCTTGACCCGTGGCAGCAATCGCAGTCATGTGGTGCGCTCAGTTCTAGAAGGGATCGCCCATCGCGGTGCTGACCTCCTCGAGAGCATTGAAGCCGACTATCCGCTCTCACAAGTCCAAGAACTTCGCATTGATGGAGGGATGAGCACCAATCCAACTTTTGTTCAAGCCCTCGCCGACAGCACTGGGCGACCAGTGTCCGTGTCTCCAGTCGCCGAGGCCACCACCTTGGGGGCTGCTTACCTAGCTGGTCTTGCAGTCGGAACATGGTCAGATCTGAGCGATATTGAGGCCTTATGGACCCCGCAAAGCAACGTCGAGCCGCGCTCTCACTGTGACCGTGCGTCCGTTCGTGGACAGTGGAAAGAGGCTGTGACCCGTGCTGCCGGATGGATCACAGAACTATCAAGTCTTGACTTCTAGGATTTGAAGTTGCTACTAGCTACCTTGACCTACAAGGCTGAGAAAACGTGTTCGTGAAAGGAATCTCGTGACTGCTTCAAAGACCAACAGCGCTCCCCCAGTAAGGCGCCCAACTGCAGCCGATGTGGAACTGCTCTCTGCAGCTCAATCCACGGAATTAGCCGCCCGTGATCTCTACAACTCAGCCATTGCGGCAGGTGCTGGTGGAGATCATCTTGCCAGTCTCGTGGCCTTATCAGCACATCATGATGCTTACGCCCAATCAATCTCTTCGCTCATAGGCGCTGATGCACCACAGACTCGCGATGACGATCTTTTCAATTCGCTGGTTGCGGATTTTGGTTCTGACACTGTGGGCGCGGCCTTGGCTGCTCACGGACTGGAGAACTCGATCGTGGCCGCCCATACGACTTTGGTGAGTGAACTTGTCGGCACCGACGGGGCAGCCTTAATGGCTTCAATCGTGATCACCGAAGCGCGTCACTGTGTGGCTCTCGCAACTATTGCAGGCAAATCACCAGTCGCTGACATTGATTTATTCTTAGCAACAACGACCTCAGCGCCAAGCGCCTGACCCGGAGATAACGATGAGTCATTCCAATCGCCAAGAATTGCAAGCCCTAACAAAAATTGTGCGCGCCACTCAAGGTGCCGATTTCGGTTCGGCATTACAAACATCATTGTCCCGCCGTCGCTTTTTTCTAGCCGGCGGAGCCACCATCTCTTTCGGCGCACTACTCGCCGCCTGTGGCGCAAGTGAATCCACGGGTATCGCCCGTATCGGAGATTCAGTGCCCGATAACGCACTCGCTGATGTTGAAGTCACCGATGTCGTGTTGCTGCGCACAGCTACTTCGCTTGAATACAACGCCATCTATGTGTACGAGGCTGTTGCATCTGCGGGTATTTTGAGCGGAGATGCAGCCACCTTGGCCGCGCGATTCCTCAGCGACCACCGCGCCCATGCCGAAGCCACGAGTTCTCTCACTGAACAACTAGGTGGCACAGCTTTCACTCAACCCAACCCGCGTTTGCAAACCATCTACGTTGAACCAGCACTGAAATTGATCGTTGGCGATACCAGTTCTGGCATTGAGCCAACTGCTGATCCAGTCGCCGATGTCCTCGCTTTGGCCTATGCCTTGGAAACAATTGCTGGATCCACATACCAGGCCTACATTCCCAAACTTTCTGATCCCGCATTGCGTGGATCGGCTATCGGTATTGGTGAGCAAGAGGCCCGTCATGCTGCCCTCATTGGCTCACTGTTGAACCCCGATCGACTGGTCTCCTCATTTGGCCTGTCCATCGCCGCTCAGTATCGCGAAGAGACCGATGTTCCAGCACTGGCTTATGCGGTGCCGACATCATTTGGAACTCTGTCGCCTGTTCCTGTCATTCTTGGTGCAGCCAACGAATCGGGTACTCGCACGACCGTCAATCTCGAAACACCCAGCCTCAATTCGTTGATCTACGAGGACTGAGATGGCGAGCCTGATTTGGCTCGTACACTGCACTGCGACGGTGAGTTAGTCGGGTGACCGCGGCTGGTGCAAACCAGTTGAGGAAAGTCGGGACTCCACAGGACAGAGTGCTGGCGCGAGCCAGGTGGGGGCGACCTTACGGACAGTGCAACAGAGAGAAACCGCCGATGGCT
>SYDZ01000078.1 GCA_005801025.1 Actinomycetota bacterium | reverse complement strand
GCCAACGATTTCTCAAGCATCACTCAAGAACGAATTAACTGATGCGTTTCCTGGTTCAGAACTTCTCTCTGAGGAGGAATAAAGCGTGGCGGCGTCGTACACCATTCCCGTTCAGGTTCTGATTGATCAACTTGGACGCATGCCAGGAATAGGACCAAAATCAGCACAGCGAATTGCTTTTCATTTATTGAAGCTTCCCACCGAAGATGTCGAACGATTGGCCAGCGCAATTACCGAAGCGAAGGCAAAGGTGCGTTTTTGTTCGCAGTGTTTCAATTTTGCCGAGGATGTCCTGTGTCCAATCTGTGCTGATCCACGACGTGACCCATCAGTGTTGTGTGTGGTTGAAGAAAGTAGCGACATCATCGCTCTTGAACGTACGGGAGAATTCCGTGGGCGGTATCACGTCCTCCTTGGCGTCATGAATCCGATTGACGGCATCGGTCCCGAGCAGTTGAAGATTCGTGAATTAGTGATGCGTTTGTCGAGCGAAGAGATCACCGAAATCATTGTCTGCACAAACCCCAACACCGAGGGTGAGGTGACCGCCTCCTACCTCGGTCGCCTACTGAAGCCTTTCAATATTCGAGTGACCCGCCCGGCATCAGGTTTGCCCGTGGGCGGCGATCTTGAATATGCCGATGAGTTGACCTTGGGTCGGGCCATCAACGGACGACGCACAATTGATGACTGAAGCAGGCCCCTGACACGACCAAGGCACCAATTCTGCAAAAGGTGCGGGCGGAAAAAGACCTGTTGCAGGACCGGTGCCCTGATATGACAGTTATGTTACGAATATTACGCCTGCGTGTCAAGTTATTCAGCCCGATGTACGGTCAGATATGGCCAAAACCTCCAGAGTCACGATTTATCACAACCCGCATTGAAACAGCAGTACCAGTGCCGTGAGCATTGCTGAGGAATTAGGCGTGGAGGCGGAGATCGTTTTGTACATCAAAACTCCCCCGGACGCAGCCACTTTGCGGGCAATTATCGCCAAACTCGAAGATCCCTTCACTCATTTGGTGCGCCGCGACAGTATGTGGAAAAAGTTGGGCCTGACTGAGGCTGATGCTCACACCCAAGACCAAGTCGTGGCCCTCTTGGTGAAACATAAACAACTTTTACAACGACCTATCGTCGTGACCGCAAAAAAAGCGATCGTGGGTCGTCCGAAAGAACGAATCCGCGAACTACTTTCCTGACAATCAGACGGCGCGCACGATGATGGCGTCGCCTTGACCGCCACCACCACATAATGCTGCAGCACCAACGCCACCGCCACGACGACGCAGTTCATGCAAGATCGTCAAGGCAACCCGGTTTCCACTCATACCGATGGGGTGACCGAGAGCGATGGCTCCACCGTTGACATTGACGATGTCATCAGTGATACCAAGATCAGTGATTGACGCAACACCAACAGCAGCGAAAGCTTCGTTGAGCTCAAACAAGTTGATATCGCTGACTGACATCCCCACTTTGCTCAGCGCCTTCATGATGGCGCGACTTGGCTGGGTCAAAAGTGATGCGTTGTCAGGACCAGCGACCATGCCGTAACTGACAACTTGGCCGAGGGCCTTGACGCCACGATCCTTGACGAAACGCTCTGACATCATCACAACCGCCGAGCCACCATCGCTCAACTGTGAAGCATTTGCTGCCGTAATCGTGCCCTCTTTATCAAATGCTGGCTTCAGTCCGCCGAGGCTTTCCATCGTTGTGTCAGCACGCACGCCTTCGTCGTTGGAAACAATCAGTGGATCACCTTTGCGTTGTGCAATGGAGACTGGAATGATCTCGTCGGCAAGGCGACCCGCGGCAATTGCTGCAGCGGCGCGCTGGTTGCTCTTCATTGCCAATTCGTCTTGTTGCTGACGACTAATCTTGCCACCGGTGTAACGCTCGGTACCAAGACCCATGAGGCAGGAGTCAAATGCACACCACAAACCGTCGGCAATGATTGCGTCTTTCAACTCGGTATTTCCATAACGGAAACCTCCACGCGCACCTGAGGCGATGTAGGGAGCATTGGTCATACTCTCCATACCGCCGGCGATCACGATGTCGGCGTCACCGGCTTGGATCATCTGGTCAGCGAGATAGATCGAGTTCAGACCTGACAAGCAAACTTTATTGATGTTGATCGCGGGCACGTTCATCGGTATTCCTGCTTTGGCCGCAGCCTGGCGGCTCGGGACCTGACCTTGGCCAGCCATCAGCACCTGACCCATGATCACATGATCAACTTCTGCAGGCGACACACCAGCGCGCTCAAGAGCAGCGCGAATAGCGAAACTGCCAAGTTCGGCGGCACTGAATGACGCCAAGGCACCGCTCATTTTGCCGATCGGGGTACGGGCACCAGCAACTATGTATGAACCAGCCATGATGTGTCTCTTTCTCGTAAAGATGATGACAACTTGTCACCTTCTATTGTGGCGGCAAAGTGTTCCCTGAACCTACTCCTGAGTAACCTCGCTGTATGGAAAAAATCCGCGATGCTATTCTTAGTGGGGCTGACGGGGCGACAATTGCCGCCCTCGGTATCCCCGACAACTACCGAGCCGCCCATATTTTGGCGAGTGAGGCCACGATGTGGGAGGGAGTGGCTTCAGAAAACAAGGATCCTCGCAAGAGTGTCCATGTGGGCGATGTGGCGACCCCCGAACTTGCTCCCGACGAGGTCTATGTGGCAGTCATGGCCAGCAGCATCAACTTCAACACCGTGTGGTCGAGCATTTTTGAGCCCGTTTCGACTTTCGGACCGATGAAGCGCTTATCGCGTGAAAGTGATTGGGCCAAACGCCACGATCAGCCGTATCAAGTCCTTGGTAGTGATGCCTCGGGTGTGGTGCTGAAGGTTGGTTCGGCGGTGCGGATGTGGAAGCCCGGCGATCATGTCACTGTTCATTGCAATCATCTTGATGATCAAGACAACACCGCGCACAACGATTCAATGATGGCGGCCAATCAACGCATTTGGGGATATGAAACCAACTTTGGTGGACTTGCTGATTTGAGTATCGTCAAGGCCAATCAACTGATGCCGAAACCAGCGCACTTGTCGTGGGAGGAAGCTGCCGTCAATGCATTGTGTAACTCCACGAGTTATCGCATGTTGGTCAGTCGCAATGGTGCTGCCATGAAGCAAGGCGATGTTGTGTTGATCTGGGGAGCAACGGGTGGCATTGGTGCTTACGCTACGCAATATGTTCTCAACGGAGGCGGGATTCCAGTGTGTGTCGTCAGTAGTGATGACAAGGCTCAGATCTTGCGCGATATGGGTGTTCAGCACATCATCAACCGCAAGACGGCGGGCTACCAGTTTTGGAAAGATGAACACACTCACGATGAAAGTGAATGGCGTCGACTGGGTGGCGACATTCGTGATCTGGTGGGTGAAGACCCTGACATTGTTTTTGAACATCCTGGCCGTTCAACATTTGCGGCATCAATTTATGTTGCGAAGCGCGGTGGCACCATTGTGACGTGTGCGGCTACAAGTGGTTTCATGATGGAATTTGACAATCGACATTTTTGGATGCGACTGAAGAATCTCGTAGGTAGCCATTTTGCTAACTACCAGGAGGCGTGGCAGGCCAACCGATTGATCGCAAAAGGCATGGTTCATCCAGTGCTCAGCCAGACCTTTGCTCTCAACGAAGTTGGCGAGGCCGCTTTCCAAGTGCATAACAACATGCATGAAGGCAAGTTGGGTGTTTTGTGTTTGGCTCCCGAAGCGGGCCTCGGTGTCACCGATCCTGAGTTCAGAGCCAAAGTTGGCGAAGCGAATATCAACCGATTCCGCCGTAACTCATGATTCGTGGCACTCTATGAATATGCTTCTCACCGAAATTGACCACATTGCGATTGCCGTTAACGATCTTGAAGCGGCGATTGATTATTACCAGCGTGCTTTCGGGGCAGTTGTTGATCATCGTGAGGTTGTGGAGAGCGATGGCGTTGAAGAGGCGCTGTTGAAAGTCGCCGAAAGTTACATTCAGCTTCTGACCCCGACTCGTCCAGATAGTCCGGTCGCTAAGGCGATCGAAAAGCGCGGTGAAGGTTTGCATCACATCGGCTATCGGGTGGCTGACTGTGCAGTTGCGTTGGCGTCAATGATTGCTGCTGGAGCAACGCCGATTGACAAAGCCCCGCGACCTGGTAGTCGTGGCACAACTGTGGCCTTCATTCATCCCAAAGGCAGTTTTGGAACCCTGATCGAACTCGTTCAGGAATAAACCAACCTGGGTGTTTTAGTCGGCTTGCAGCAGTAATCCCTTGAGATATTCGCTGTCGGGGAAAGTCAGTGGAACTGGGTGATCAATAGGTTGACCGAGGCGTTGCACGATGCGCATCTTGCGTTTGGCATCCAAGGCGGCTCCCGCAACAACTTTTTGGAATAAGTCGGCTGTCATCGCACCCGAACAGGAAAACGTCATCAAGTGTCCGCCCGTGGCCAGCAATTTTGCTCCCAATAAGTTGATGTCCTTGTATTTACGCGTGGCACGTTCAATGTGTGCTGTGGTGGATGCGTACTTCGGTGGATCAAGGATGATCAAATCAAATTCGGCTCGACGATCACGCATCCGGCGCAGTACTTCAAAGGCATCACCTTCAATGAGTTCACCGATGTCCACACCATTGAGTTCACCGTTCTGACGGGCGATTTCTAATGCAGGTCCAGAGGATTCCACTGTGGTGACAGACGCAGCACCATTGCGTTGAGCCACGATGCTGAATGATCCCGTGTAACCAAACACATTGAGCACCCGAGCACCACGCGAGAGACGACCAGCCAACGCTCGCGAGTCACGTTGATCAATATAGAAACCCGTTTTATGTCCTTCTTCAACATTGACGTGGTATTTCTCGTTACCTTCAACGGCATAAATCGTTGACGGCAAAGTTCCAGCGGCCAATCCGATGCGGTGAGTCAAACCCTCGCGTTCACGGTCAGCGCCATCGCTGCGCTCGTACACACATGTCACTCCATCAATTGTCATCAAGGTTGAGACCACAGCATCACGCCAACGCTCAATACCAACAGTGGTGATCTGCATCACTACAACTTCACCGTAGCGGTCAACAACCAAACCTGGCAATCCATCAGCATCACTAAAAATCAAACGACAAGTGTGTGCGAATTCGCTGTGTGCTGCACGCAAGGCGACCGAGGAGTTGATGAGCCCAGTGATAAATCCGGCATTGATTTCAACGGATGGATCAAATGACCACACTCGCGCCCGAAGCGTAGAAAATGGACTATAGGAGGCTGTTGCCAACTCGGCACCACCGGCAGCGATGATGCGCACTGTGTCGCCAGGCTGAGGGTCACCTTTAACTCGCGCAATAGCACCGCTGAGAATCCAAGGATGTAACCGCTTCATGCTGCGATCTCGCTCGGGCTTGAGGTGCACCGTGGCAACAGATTCGTTTTCCATTC
>SYDZ01000077.1 GCA_005801025.1 Actinomycetota bacterium | reverse complement strand
GCGCCAATTCGTGGCTCACGACATCAGCTACGTTTTGTCGTTCAGCTTGCGTGCTGGTGGCTGGGTCAACAAGTAGCAAACTTTCGCGATAAGTGATGCAGCCAACATTCTCCATCGCTCCAGCAGCGAAGTCAGGTAATGCAACCATGTCAATTTTGGCATCGGGATATGGAATGCCGTAGTAGTCAACGAACCAACGCAGGCTCTGAGCGCCAACATCTAGGGCAAAACCGGTGAGGTGACTTTTTCCAGGTACGTGGATGACGCGGAGAGGTACACCATCAACATCGATGGCCTGCGTCGCCTCAAGTTTTCCGACAATAAAGGCAACCAGGTAGGTGCTCATGAACATCGTGTCCGCAAATTTCACGGCAACTTTGTTCTGAATCCCTGAGCGTTCAAGTACAGTTCGCGAGACCTCTGGACCATTACTGATGGCTACATGCTCAGCATCAGTCACCAGGGTTGTGGAGAAAACGGCCTTGAAATCGGGTTCATCAAAGCAAGGAAACGCCCGACGACAGTCAGTGGATTGCATCTGCGACGCGGCGATGACCTGGGTAGTGCCGTCTTCGTCGGTGTAGGTGCTGCGGTAGAAGCCGCGCAACTTGTCATTGAGGATTCCCGTGAAAGTGATATCAATCATGGCTGTGCCAGGAAGTAAATCTTCAACCAGGCCGATCAGTAGGCGATCAGATTCTGGATCCAGTCGAAATGGCGAGGGGAGGCCATCAACAAAGACGGAGATGATCTCTAGGTCCTTGGAATTGAGGACAATCAGTCGGGTTGACAACATGACTTCGGCGGTGATGGTGACCTGACCAGTAAAGGTGGCCTCTGTTAATTGAGGTTCAAGTTCAATCTCATAGCGACGAGGAATAATATGTCGTGGTAACCGATACGGATCCAGTTGATCTTCATGACCAGTGACTTTACGGGAATGACTACTCATTGCTTGAGCGTAGCGTTGAATAATGCAGCGGGAGGATGCGAAACCTTCTTCGGGGCTATTTCGCCGAGTAGCGTAAAAAGTTGTGTCCACACAGTCTGAAAATGCTCCAATCTACGATGTCGTCGGTATCGGCAATGCCTTAGTTGATGTCATTGGTGAGGCCGATGATGCCTTCATTACCGCACAATCTTTGGTTAAAGGTTCAATGACTTTGATTGATAGCGATCGTGCGCGTCACCTCTATCGAGCCATAGGGACCGCTGTGGAGATGAGCGGTGGTTCAGCAGCCAATACAGTATGCGGAGTTGCCAGTTTTGGAGGCAAGGCTGCCTATATCGGCAAAGTGAGTGAAGATGATTTGGGACAAGTCTTCGGGCACGATCTGCTCGCTGTCGGAGTGCATTTCAGCCCAGGACAGCCGCTTGATGGGGTCGCTACCGGACGCTGCATCATCGTGGTGACGCCTGATGCTCAGCGCACGATGAATACCTTTTTGGGAGTGTCGTCTTTCATGGAACCTGCCGATGTTGCTGTCGGTGTTGTGGCTGCTGGGAAAGTGCTCTACATGGAGGGCTATCTTTTTGATCGTGACGATGCCAAGGCTGCTTTTCGCTATGCCGCCCAAGTCGCCCATGCAGCCGGCAGGGAAGTCTCGCTAAGTCTCTCAGATAGTTTTTGCGTGGATCGCCACCGCGAGGATTTCCGAGCGTTAGTGACTGATGAGGTTGATATTTTGTTTGGCAACGAAGAGGAGTTGTTGTCGCTGTATCAACTCCAAAGTTTTCAAGATGCGGTGGATGCGGTTCGACGTGATAGTTCTCTGGCGGTGATCACGCGCGGACCGCGCGGAGCCGCAATCATCACTCGCAATGAAGTGCTTGATGTGCCCGCGCAAGATGTTCCCCATGTCATCGATACCACTGGTGCGGGCGATCTTTTTGCCGCAGGATTTCTCTTTGGTTACACCAACGGATACTCCTTGAAGGATTCTGCGATTTTGGGTTCAATAGCCGCTGGAGAAGTCATTTCCCATGTCGGTCCGCGTCCACTGGTGGAGTTGCGTACGCTGTTACCACAGTTCTAAGGATGCATGATGAGTCGTGAAGAGGCACAGAAATGGTTAGAGGCCGAACCTGACGAAGATATGCGCTTGCAGTTGCGAGAATTGCTGGCTGGTGATGAATCGCAACTTGAAGGCCGCTTCAGCGGTCGCTTGATGTTCGGCACAGCTGGACTACGCGCTCCGATCATGGCTGGGCCTCTCGGGATGAATCGTTTGGTTGTGCGTCAAACAGCAGCCGGCCTTGTGGATTATTTGTTGAGGACAGTACAAGGGGCATCTGAATCTGGGGTATTGATTGGCTTTGATGCGCGTCATAAAAGTCATGACTTCGCAGTGGACACGGCGCGGGTTGCCGCAGCGCGCGGAATGAAGGCCATGTTGTTGCCCACTGTTTTGCCGACTCCAGTGTTGGCTTGGAATATTACGGCTCTTGGTGCCTGTGCTGGGGTCATGGTGACAGCGAGTCATAATCCGCGTGAAGACAATGGGTACAAGGTTTATTTGGGTTCGGGTGCCCAGATCGTTCCACCTCATGATGTGGCAATTTCTGATGCAATCGCCTCATTCGATCCCACGAATATTCAAGTTGCGGCAATTGATTCGCCTCTGATTCAAACTTTGGATGATTTCTGCGTCGAGAATTATCTGCAGTGGATCCCGTCGGTGCGCTTATGCCATTCGGTACCAGCGATCAAGGTGGCTTATACGGCGATGCACGGGGTCGGAGGGGCGACCGCTCTTCGAGCTTTTGAAAGGGCCGGCTTGTCGGAACCGATTGTGGTTGATGAACAACAACAACCAGATGCGATGTTTCCGACGGTGGCCTTCCCGAACCCTGAAGAGCCTGGAGCCATGGACCGAGTCATTGAGATTGCGCGGATGTCGGGAGCGGCACTGGCATTAGCTAATGACCCAGATGCTGATCGACTAGGAGTTGCGATACCCACGGGTGCATGTTGGCGCTTGTTGCGTGGCGATGATATTGGCTGGTTGCTCGGTGATCACGTGCTACGCCATACCCAAGGTGATGATCGTTTGGTTGTGACAACTTTAGTTTCATCTTCACTGTTAGAAAGGATGGCCGCTTCGCATGGGGTTGCCTTTGAGGAGACATTTACTGGCTTCAAGTGGATCGCAGGTGCGGCTTTGCGGCACAGCGACAAGCGTTTGGTGTTCGCGTACGAACAAGCTTTGGGATATTTAGTGGCTGATCGTCCACTCGATAAGGACGGAATCGCTGCTGCGGTGTTGATGACCGAGGTGGCCGCATTAGCCCTCGCCGAAGGAACGACTGTGCAAGGTCGACTTGATCAGATCGCAGAGCAATATGGACGGTATGTGACAGGGGAATTGAGCGTCAAGATGAATCCGAGTGATGGAGTATTAGCGGTGGATCGTTTGCGTTCTTCGCCACCAGAAACTATTGCAGGACGAGTTGTGACCAAGGTGGAAGATTTTACAGAAGCGAATTTGTTGCGGTTGTGGCTTGATGAAGTTGGTGGTGCTGGTGTGCGTCTACAGGTGCGCCCAAGTGGAACCGAACCGAAGGTTAAGTTGTATGGCGAAGCAGTCGATATAGAACCACATACTTTGCAAATGCTTCTATCAGCTCTTGCAGCAATCCTCTAACTGCGCCCAGAAAGATTATTCGGCAGTGCCGACCGGTGTCCCATCAATGATTTGGTCAAGATATTCGGACAGTCCGTAACCGACTTTGCCCTTGTGCTCATCGGAGAGCATTTCCCACCGTGTCATTCCCTCGCTAATGCGGGTTGTCAACCACTCACCATCAGGTGACTGACGACGATTACGCAGTGGAATCAAATTCATAACATCGCCCTTGAAGCGCCATTCTCGTTCGCTGCGACTTGATCTCAACACTGCCTCGATATGGCTGTGATACGTATCGTCACCTTCAAAGACCGTGGTGAGTTCGGCGTGATCGCAATAATGCATCTGACCATCTTCCCAAACAAATCCGCCTCGGCTTCCAGGTCCGTCTTTCTTGGCAACGCGGGACATCATAAAGCCCAAGTTCTCATCAAAGTTGGCCGTCAACCAGCGGTAGTACCACGGGGCCTGCCAGTAACGCGGACCCCAGGAATGGTCACGTAAACCGAAGCCATTGATTTCCCATTCTTGATCTCCGACGCGAATAGTGCCTCGGGCTTTGATCAATTGTTCGTAATGACCGCGAGCAAATTCTTCACCAGGCGCTTCATGGGGTACATCAGGTTCGCCGCCAAACATACTTGAGCGACCGAGTCCCGTAAAGGTGATATGCGCTTCGCATTCGGCGTAAGGATTATTTTTGAAAGCAGTTTTTGGATCAACCATTTGTTTGGGCTCTGCTAAGACCACTACCTTGCCAGTGAAATCGATACGGAGTTCTTCAAAGGGAGTGACCATCGTCCACGTCAGTCCACCAGCGTCGAGTTGGTCGTTATTCTCAATGGCTGGGCGCTTAAACATGAAGCCCACAGAACCATCAGGGAGATACAGGCACACTGTCATCTCGGCAGTGCCCTCATTGGCACGGTTGCCCATCCGGAACCATCCACCCACGTTGTTGATCGGATCAAAACAGTTGATATACATGCTTTCGTTGAAGTTTGACTCGGGGCCGAGTTCGTGCATGTATTCGTCAGCGGGATCTAGTCGTATAGCCATATGACCATCGTAGTTGTTTAGAACAGCGTCAGTTGCTCCCAGGTGACCGCCACATCAGTCACGATCTGCCAGGTGAGTTTTCGGCGCTTGCCAGGTCGCTTGACTTCCAGGCGATCCGGCCGCAGCGAGCGTGCCGCCCCATGGGCGTCGTGCACTGTGATGCTGCCGTCGCGCTCCACACAAGAAATACGACCGAGTTGCCAGCGTCCTCGGTCCGCCCGGCGAAATCGCACCTCTTCACCTGCTAACAGCCCGATACTCCGCAAAACGGCAGACTGTTCATCACTGGACTTCTGTGCTGCCGCCTTGGCGGCGGCGGATTTAGGGGCAGATGCTTTGGGGGGCATGCTTATGAGTCCCCGAATACCCGCGCCTGCAACTTGCGCATCCCTATCAACCAGCGATCACGGTCGGCCGCTTTACGTTGTTCAAACTCGGCTACTTGCGGATGCGGGAGAATTAAAAAGCGTTCGGCCTCAATTGCATCTGAAACAAAGAGGGCAACATCTTCGGGCTCAAGAACAAGGCCAGCGGCGCGCACAACATTGCTGGCAATCCCCACGCCGGGAGCGTCTCCCTGGCGCAACATATTTGTGTTGACACCTTGGGGGCATAGACAACTGACGCGCAGTCCGCGATCGCCGTAAGTGATTGAAAGTGATTCAGCAAAGGCCACTGCCGCGCTCTTGGTGACCGAATAGGGGATTGATCCGATTTGACTCAGAAGACCAGCGGCAGATGCAGTGCAACAGAAATATCCTTGACCAGCAGTCAGCCAATCGTCGAGTAGATATTTTGCTGCCCACCGATGGGCGTGGACGTTGACATTGAACGCAAGATCCCAGTCTGCTTCGGGGGTTGTCTCAAGAAGAGTTCCACTGCCGACACCTGCATTAGCGAAAAAAAGATCGATACCTGAGTGACCGTTGTGTGAAAGGAACTGTCGGGCGCTCGCCACTAGTTCCTTATTGCCTTGTTCGGATGCAACATCGGCCACGACTGCCAACACCGAATTCGGGCGAGTGGCATTGAGTTCAGAAGCCAGGGCGCTGATACCCGAGGCGTCCACGTCACTGACCACGACCCGCGCTCCGAGAGCGTGAAAGCGCCTGGATAGGGCATCTCCGATGCCCCCAGAGGCTCCAGTGACAACCGTCCCAGCTCCGAAAAATTTCATATTTTGATCGTAGTTGGTGGGTGGTGTGTCTGAGGACGCTTAGGGGTGACCGATCTCGCAAAACTCATCAGGATACGATGCACATATTCGGCGCTTCCATGCGTTACTTTCGTAGTAGGGAAAAGCGGTTTAGTCCGACCATCCTGAAATACTCAGCCTTAAACCAAACAAGGAGAACGCAATGACTGATCTACAGATATCTGATGTGATGTCGGACAGCGCTCTCGATGACATCAAGGTCGTCTCAGTTGATGTCATCAGTGATGCTCTGAGCATCATTGATGTGGCACTGTCGCACATGGTGAAGCGTGAATTGGTTTCCACGAGTGAGGTCAGTGACTTGTTACTTGATGTCCGCAATTTGTTGACATCGGCAGTTCGTAGCTGAGTTTCTGGCGCAGTTTGCGGCATATGTGAAGCACAAAAAATTTGTGCTGCTGGCCCTGACGTTCATTGCTCCTGGATGTGGCGAAACATCTTCAAGTCTGGGTGTTGCAGATGTCGGGGCTTTGCTGAAGATTCACAACATCGCCGATTCCTATGGTGAGATGACTTTGGGTGTTGATCCCTGGGAAGTCGTGGTGTGTCACATCCCAATCTTCACAAGTGATGAGATTTTTGAGCCAACATCGGAACGGATGACGTTGAGTAGTAGCGAAATCGTCAAGCGCTTGACTCCCGTCGTGTCATACTTCAAGCGTCATTCATACGCTCGCTATCAGCCAGTATTCAGCGCAGGGCCAGATGTCACAATCTCGGACACCGAGACATCAGAGGACTGCGTCGAACGCGCTCTTGATCAGAGCGGACCCGAGGTGCGGGGGGTAATGGTCGTCGCCGATGCTGAACATGGTGCCGACGAGTTCAGTGGGTCGGGGACGCCCGGAGTTGGTTGCACCACATCTTGTTCGGCGCGCAAGACTCGTCGGTCTGTCTATATCGGAGCGGGAGACTTTATGGACTATTG
>SYDZ01000076.1 GCA_005801025.1 Actinomycetota bacterium | reverse complement strand
TGAGGATGTCATTAACGAAATAGATATTTTTGTTTCAGCAACAGGTAACGATCACATCATCACTGTTGAGCACATGGCAAAAATGAAGCACAACGCAATCGTCTGCAATATTGGGCACTTTGACTCAGAAATTGACATGGCTGGTCTAGCGCGCAGCGGCGCGACACGCGATGAACTCAAGCCTGGTACAGATCTCTGGTCATTCCCTGATGGACATGCAGTGATCGTTTTGGCTGAGGGACGTTTAGTGAACCTCGGATGTGCGACTGGTCACCCAAGTTTCGTGATGAGTTGTTCATTCTCCAATCAGGTCATCGCCCAAATCGAATTGTTCACCAATCTCGCTGCGTATCCATTAGGTGTGTATGTGTTACCCAAACATCTTGATGAAAAGGTAGCTTCACTGCACCTCGGTGCATTAGGCGTGAAGTTGACAAAACTCACCGACGAACAGGCAGAGTATTTGGGCATCGCCCCGTCGGGACCGTTCAAGTCTGAGCGTTACCGCTACTGATGACACAACTTTTTGCCGAGAAGTTGCTTCGGTGCGTAATTGGGCTGGCTCTTTTCGGTATCGGAATCACATTATTCATTCGCTCTGATTTGGGTTTGGCGCCGTGGGATATTTTTCACACGGGCGTTGCCGAACGACTTGATATTTCGGTGGGCGTTGTCATTGTCGGAACCGGTTTACTGCTCTTGCTGTTGTGGATTCCTTTGCGTCAAAAACCAGGTTTAGGAACGATTTTGAACGCTCTTGAAATTGGACTGATGGTCGATGTCAGCAAGCAGTTCATCGGTGAAACGAATAATCTCGTCGTGCGACTTTTACTGGTGCTGGCCGGGCTCGTTGTCGTGGGCATCGGAACAGCGATGTATCTCGGATCAGATTTGGGCTCGGGGCCGCGCGATGGAATCATGCTGGGGATGACCAAGCGGAAATTTTTCGGACGATTCATGAGTATTCGCGTGGCGCGTACCTTGATCGAGGTGACGGTCCTCGGAGCAGGACTATTTCTTGGAGGCAAGGTCGGTATCGGGACCGTGGTCTTTATGTTCGGTATTGGTCCTTTGGTGCAGCTCTTGCTGCCATTTGTTTCGGTTCGCACATCTCAACACGCCTGATTTCACGAGTTCTGCCATACCCCCATGGTGAGATGGCTTCATGTTCACCGCTCTTACATGCACCTCATGTCGTCAACTCTTTCGGATCGCCCCCGCAAGCTTCAAGCGTGACCAAACGGGTCATTTGGTTCGTTTGTGTGAGTCTTGTCAAGTTGATCATCAGAGCACCACGACCACAGCGGCGCGGATTACAGCCTCCGATATTCTTGACGGGCAAACGCAAGAACTCATTCGTGGTTTGAAATATCGCAATCAACGGCGTGCGGTGACGATCCTCGCACGACAGTTAGTGAAAGCGATTCGCGACGATCCAGATGCTCTGACTTTCGAGATTGTTACCTGGGCGCCTACGTCATCATCGCGGCACAGAGGACGCGGCTATGATCAGTCCGAACTTTTAGCGCGCGCAGTCGCTCGTCAGCTGGGTATTCCGTGTCGCCGACTGTTATATCGCGATCACAGTCGACCCCAGACGGGGCGAACTCGCGACGAGCGTCTGAGCGGACCATGCTTTCGGGCTCGCCCATTACGTCGAGCAGTCAGCGTGTTAGTCATTGACGATGTTGTGACAACTGGCAGCACGCTGAAAGCGGCGGCACACGCCCTTGAATTCGCGGGGGCACATCAAGTTGGCTTATTCGCCGTCGCAGCCACGCCTGAGCGGAGAAGGGGCTAGAGACCTGCGAGGCTACGCAACGCTTGTACGGCTGAAGTTGGGTCTTCTTCAACCCACACTCCGTGCAATCCAACAGCATTGGCTGCGTCCACATTGGATTGTGCGTCATCTAAAAAGGCGGTGCGCTCGGCGACGGCACCAAGTCGTTCAAGGGCGAGACGATAAATGGCGGCGTTTGGCTTACGCATTCCTACCTCGTGACTGTCCACGACATCGTCAAAAATATTATTGAAGTCCATCATTGGCCACCACACGCTGCGCAATTCACGAACATTGTTTGTGAGGACGCCCAAACGAAATCCGACTGTCTTGAGTTCATGGACCAAGGCGATGATCGGCTCACAGGGTTCAAAGGTAATCCCAATAAATGTTGATTTTCCCGTATTGGGTGGAAGTTGAATCGGTTGTAAGCCGGCTTCAAGAACTAACGCTCCCAAGTCCACGCGATATTGCGCCATCGTGATCTCGCCGCGCTCGAGGCGATGCCACGGATGATCAGTGTCTTGACCGTAATCGCCCATCATGACCTTCAACACTTTGTCGGCGGGATCATTGGGGAATCGTTTAATGACATCGGATGGTCGTCCATTTCTGGCTAAAACCCCGCCGAAGTCAAAAATCACGGCGTCAATCTGGCGCTCGGTAGCGGGAACTGGCTTTTCTGGAGGCAAGGTCACCCGTAGAGTCTGCCGAATCAGGAGCGCTAGCGAAGCATTTCGTGGCGAAATTTCAGTGACCCCTAGGCTCGGGCTACCCGACGGTAGGCTCCATACCTGCATGGGAATCCTCGATCGCATCCTGCGGGCCGGTGAAGGCAAGAAACTCAAGGCCCTAGAGGGTCTAGTTCCTGATATCAACGCCTACGCCGATGCTTTCAAGTCTTTGACCGACGATGACCTGAAAGCTAAAACAGGAGAGTTTCGCTCTCGCTTAGAGCGCGGCGAATCGCTAGACGATCTTTTGACGGAGGCTTTTGCCGTGGTCCGCGAAGGGGCGGATCGAGTCATCGGTCAACGCCACTATGACGTCCAAATGATGGGCGGAGCGGCTCTGCACTTCGGTTGGGTCGCGGAAATGAAAACAGGTGAAGGTAAGACCCTTGTCTCAACTCTGCCAGCGTATCTCAACGGGATTTCGGGTAACGGCGTACACCTCATCACGGTGAACGATTATCTCGCTCGTCGTGACTCCGAATGGATGGGGCGCATTCACCGATGGCTCGGTCTCAGCGTCGGATTGGTCGTGCCCGGTCATCGTGAGCAACCAGCGCAAAAGCGCGCTGATTACGCCGCCGATATCACCTACGGAACAAACAACGAATTTGGTTTTGACTATCTACGCGACAATATGGCGCCTACTAAAGCCAACAAAGTTCAACGCGGGCATTCCTTCGCCATCGTTGATGAAGTGGACTCAATTCTCATTGACGAGGCACGTACTCCGTTGATCATTTCTGGTCGAGTAGCCGATGCCGCCAATTTGTACTATCGCTTTGCATCCATAGTGCGTGCCCTGAAGCGTGATGTTGACTACGAAGTTGAAGAAGATAAGCGCATTGTCATGCCCACCGAGGCAGGTATTGAACGCGTTGAAGCCGAACTTGGTTTGGAAAATCTCTACGACGAAGTCCAGCGCAATCTTATTCATCAATTGCAGGTGGCATTGAAGGCCAAAGAGTTGTACCGCCGCGATAAGGACTACATCATCCAGGGTGGTGAAGTGAAGATTGTCGATGAATTCACGGGTCGCATTCTTGAAGGTCGTCGTTGGAGCGAAGGTATTCACCAAGCGGTGGAAGCCAAAGAAGGTGTCAAGATTAAAGAAGAGAATCAGACCCTGGCGACAATTACTTTGCAGAACTATTTCCGCATGTACACGAAGTTGTCGGGTATGACCGGAACCGCGCAGACTGAAGCGGCTGAATTGATGAACACCTACGACCTGCAGGTGGTACCGATCCCGACAAACCGTGTCGTTGTGCGCGAAGACGCTGCCGATCTAATTTTCAAATCCGAAGAGGCAAAATTCAATGCAGTCGTCGAGGACATCATTGAACGTAACGCCAATGGGCAACCAGTTCTGATTGGTACCGTCAGCGTTGCAAAGAGTGAACACCTCTCACGAATACTCGCTAAAAATGGAGTCAAGCATGAGGTCCTCAACGCTAAGCAGCACACGCGGGAAGCCGAAATCGTCACTCAAGCGGGTCGATCAGGGGCAGTGACCGTTGCTACCAACATGGCTGGTCGCGGAGTGGACATTATCTTAGGTGGCAACCCAGAAGGACTAGCCCGTGTCGCTGTTCTCGGCGAAGGTCACTCTGCTGACACTCTGATTGACGAATTTGCTTTAC
>SYDZ01000075.1 GCA_005801025.1 Actinomycetota bacterium | reverse complement strand
GGAGCCCAACGATCAGTCAGGCGCTGGGCCGTGGGATCGGCGTCGGTCACTTGTCCGAAATCAGAGGGGCGTGGCGCCATACGATCAGCATGCACCTTGAGTTTGGCGAGATCAAAACTAAATAACTCGGCCGCACTCAAACCCACCATGCGCCGTGTCTCATCAATCGGAATGTCATGGAATGTTTTCTTCAACCAAGCCCGCGTGTTTGGCCATGTACCTTCGGGATGCGGGAAGTCGTTACCCCACATAATATTTCCAACGCCAATTTCATAACGCATGCCCAACTCACGGCGCTTGGTATTGGAAGCACCGATGAATACGTTGCGATCGATGTATTCGCTTGGAAGCATTTTGATAGCACCTTTAAATGGATCGCCACCTAATTTTTCCGTACCCTTTTGACCAAGAGCAAGTCGATCCCAGAACCAAATCTGCGGTGGCAACCACCAGCAACCGGCCTCGGTCACACCAAAGCGCAAACCGGGGAAACGCTCGAACACGCCAGACCACAGCATGAACCACAATGGACGCGCTGGCCACCACACAACTTCAGTGACATAGATACCGAGGTGATTGTCATATTCATCGCGCGAGGCGGGGCCCGAATGCGTGGAGATCGGCATGTTCAATTCTTCGCACAAAGCCCACACGGGGTCGTAGTGACGATCGTGATATGGCAACTGATTGACCCACATCGCAGGACTCATCACGCCGCTTAAGCCTGATTCTTTAGCCCGACGAATTTCAGCCAAAACCCGTGGTAGATCTGCCGTAATGGGCACAAGGGCCATACCACGACGGCGCTCTGGACTTTGTGAACATAATTCGGCGAGCCAGCGATTGTGCGCGATTGATCCCGCAAGACCTAATTCAGGATCCATGTCTCCGGACATCCCGAGACCCGCACCGAATGGCACGCATGTGCGACTCTCGACTGCGTCGGCATCGGGGAAAATGATTTCACCGGCAACACCATCACCATCAAGTTCCTGATCACGACGCGTCGCCTCCCAACCACTGCGTAATGCTTCCTCGTGTTCTTCAAACCACTTCTTGGCGTAATCCTCATTACGTGTTCCAAGCATTGTGGATACTTCAAGTGCCTTGTCGCGCTCCGCCAAAAACTCATCAAACTGTGGATGAAACTTTTTCTCCAAGTAGTCGCGATAATCCGCAGTCGGAAGCCCTGCGTGACTGTCAGCCGAGACAATGATGTATGGATCGTTCAGGGGAACATTGAGATATGGATCAATATAGGGATTCCCCGTATGGGTGGATGGGTTGTCAATAGTGGTCATACTTTTCTCCTTGGTGTATTGATCATTTTCAGCCTGGTACCTGTCGTAAATATGTCGGATTACTGCGCGACTTCATTGACTCATAACGAAGACGCATCGAGTTGTCACCGCGTTCGCTATCGGGCATCATCCAAAACTGGTTGCGCAAAATACCGTCAATAACCATTTCGGCAACTTCTTCCACAGCCGTATAAGCAATTGCATGTCCAGCGGCCTTCATCTGGATTTCTAATTGTTCAACCGTTGTGTATGGAGTCTTACGCGGTCGTTGTTTCGCAAACTCGTCGGTACGCGACCGCCAAGATTCAAACAATCCCGTACGCAACATGTTTGGCCCTGGGAACAACACCGAAACCCCAATTGACGACTCAACTTCTTGCAATTGTGCATAGAGACATTCTGAAGCCGTGACCACGGCAGCTTTTGTGGCGGCGTATTGCGGGGTTCCTGACAATGGTGACACTCCGCCATTTCCTGAAGAGGTGTTCACGATGTGTGCCTCTCCACCGTGAGCCAACATGGCTGGAACGAACGAATTGATCCCGTGAATCACACCCATCACATTGACCGCTATCGCCCACTTCCAATCATTGAGTTCGTGTTCCCACATTCGACCTTCAGCCCCTGCACCGATGCCAGCGTTATTGCATAAGACATGCACCGCTCCGTGGGTGGACAACGTGAAATCACGCAATGCGTCAACTGATTCCTGATTAGTCACATCAGTGACATGACCGCTGATCTCTAAACCTTTGGCGCGACACTCTTCAACAGTGGCTTGCAAAAGTGGGGCTTGCACATCGGCCAAAACAACTTTCATTCCTTCGGCAGCGAAACGCTCGCCCATCGCACGACCGAGACCACCACCACCGCCAGTGACCACTGCAACTTTTCCTGCCAATGATTTCATCGCATTCCCCTCTGACTACTGACCATCACACATCGGCAGTCAAGCCGACAAAAGCAGGGCAACGTTGTGCTTCTTTGGGCACTCCACCTTTAGGGAGAGCGACTGCCACATCAGACACCTTCGGTCCGATTCTGGCAGCGATTGGTGCAAGTTGTTTGAGATCAAAGCCATACACCTCGGCGGCATTGAGACCCAACATCTGTTCAATCTCTGCTGGCGCACAGTCAGCAAAGGCTGCGCGCAATGCCTCAGTGCTATACGGAAAACTGGTTTCCTTATGTGGGTAGTCGCTGCCCCACATAATGCTGTCAACACCCACTTTGTAACGCGAAGGTACTTCCCCTGGACGAATAAAACTTGAACCCGTGTAGCACTGACGAGCCCAGTATTCGCTCGGTTGCAACGGCAATCGCGACATCACGGGTTGCCCCCAGACATGTTCTTGCGAACCAACCGCATGACGCATTCGGTCAAAGAAATAATCTAAACGGGTCAACTCACCTGGAACCCATTCGGTGCCTTGTTCAGTGAACACACATTTCATTTCGGGATGACGCTCCATGGCCCCCGAAACAATGAGATGAGTGAGTGCTCGATGTGACCACCAAGTGATCTCCAATAAAAAAATCACTGGAGACTCAACAGCGTCAGTCATGGCAGGACTCGCACTTCCACCGTGATGATTCACAGGCATGCCTAATTCTTCGCAGGTCGCCCATAATGGACCGTAATAATTGATGTCATGCACTTCAGGCAGTCCGACTCCGGGCGGTACCCCAGGAAGAAGAATTCCCCCCGTCAAGCCAGCGGACTTTGCCCAGCGAATTTCTTTGATTGAGGCTTCAATGTCATGCAGGTTGATTTGGCAAATGCCGACACGACGACCTGGTGTCCGACTACAAAAATCCGCTAACCAACGATTGTGAGCACGCAATCCTGCCCAGCGTCGAGCAGCATC
>SYDZ01000074.1 GCA_005801025.1 Actinomycetota bacterium | reverse complement strand
TGCAAAGCGGCAGCAAAAGGCCCAATAAAGCCGTACAGCAAAACGTTGATGCTGACTGCTGTCCCGATCGTGCCACGGCCCCAGCCAAACTCTTTCTTCAGCGGATCAATCAAGATTGCTGGCGTTGACCTGAAGCCGGCAGCCCCCAAAAGAGTCAGAAATGCCACGCCGAAGACCCACCAATGATAATTCTTCTTCACTGATCGAGGAATCGCCACTGGCGAAGGTTAGTTGAATGACTGCGCATTGCCTAGATTGTTGATATGAATGAGCAGGTGCCGACGCTGGCCGTACGCCAACATCGCACCTACTGGTGGAAAGAAATGCTCATCATGGGTATCTTCTACTTGATCTATTCATGGAGTCGCAACCTCTTCGGGTCGGCGCACATTTCTTTGGAAACTGACGACCGACCGTTGCGTGCCTTTCACAATGCGGAACGCGTCATTCAGTTCGAGCGTGCGATCGGTCTGTTTCATGAAGAGTCGGTGCAGGATTGGTTCTTAAAATTTCGCGGTTTCATTCGTTTTTGGAACACGTATTACGGAACTACTCATTTCCTTGTGACCTTCATCGTATTTTGGATTTTGTTCGTCAAACGCAAAGATGTGTTTCCACAATGGCGCAATACCTTGGCCATTACTACCGCTATTGGCATCGTGGGATTTTCAATGTTCCCACTCATGCCGCCGCGCCTGCTGGATACACCGTGTCCGAGTGCAGGTGGATTCGGTGGGGCTTGTATCCAAAGTGCATATCGTGATGAAGGCCCCGACGGGATCGCCCAAACCGCTGACGATGGAACATTTGGCTTTGTTGACACTCTGCCGGAATACGGCGGAGCACTATGGACATTTGAGTCCAAGGCCATGAAATCTATTTCAAATCAGTACGCGGCAATGCCGAGTATGCACATTGGCTGGAGCAGTTGGTGTGCTTTCGCCCTCTGGCCACTGATGAGACGGCGCTGGGCAAAGATCGTCGTCTTGCTGTACCCAGCAGCCACCTTGTTTTGCATTGTGGTGACTGCCAACCACTATTGGATCGACGGCGTGGGGGGGCAATTGGCTTTGGCTGTCGGGGCCTGGCTGGGCTGGGACCTGCATCAGCGCAATCAACGCCGCCTTGATCGGGCGCACGAGCTCAAACTTGAAGAAACCACAATACATGAGCCGACTTGACCCCTGTCACGATTTTCTCACAGGCTTAATTCTGCGACGTGAACACTCAGAGATAGCGTAATCACCTGTATGTCAATTGAGTCCATTCGCCAGCCCAGCGACTTACGCCGCTTGTCTTATCTTGAGATCGACGACCTTGCCGGAGAAATCCGTGACTTCATCGTTCAGGCCGTGGCGTCCAATAGTGGTCATCTTGGTTCAAATCTCGGAGCGGTTGAACTGACCTTGGCACTACATCGAGTCTTCGATTCACCCAATGACGCGATTTTGTGGGACACCGGACATCAGGCATACGTACACAAAATCGTGACTGGCCGCTCTCAAGGATTCTCCCAACTACGGCAAGCCAATGGACTTTCTGGATATCCGAGTCGCGAGGAAAGTAAACACGACTACATCGAAAACAGTCATGCCTCAACAGTCTTGTCATATGCCTACGGAATGTCTGTTGCACGTGAAGCAGGAGTTGACAATCATCGCCACATCGTCGCCGTGATCGGAGATGGCTCAATGACTGGGGGCATGGCGTATGAGGCACTCAACAATCTCGGGCACAGCAAACAACGTGTGATCATCGTGCTCAATGACAATGGCCGTAGTTATGCCCCAACGATTTCTAATCTCACGCAACCATCATCGATATTGCAGGTGCCAGAAAAAGCCACTTTGCCAGATCGAATTACTGGAAAACTTTCCAGCAGTTTGACGCGTATCCGAATGAATCCGGTTTATGTTGCCCGTCAGCGCAAAATTGAAACCTGGCTCCAAGGGTTACCCGTGGTTGGTCAGCAAGCAGAAAAAGGTATGGAGGCCGTCAAAGCCGCTGTGCGCGAATTCCTGCAGCCGCCATCGTTTTTTGAAGCCCTCGGTGTGCGCTATATCGGACCGATTGACGGTCACGATGTTCGTGAATTAGAAGTCGCATTGCGTAATGCCGAAGATCTTTCCGCCGAGGGTCCCATTGTCGTCCATGTTTTAACGCAAAAGGGCAAGGGCTACTCGCCAGCTGAAGATGACGACGAAAAGCATCTCCACGATGCGCCAGTGTTTGATCCAGCCGTCGGACCACCGAGAGCAGTCCCCACTGGCTACACCCAGGCTTTCGCCGATTCGATGATCAAAGAGGCCGAGCAGGATGCGCGGATCGTGGCCCTCACGGCAGCGATGCCTGGACCCACCGGTTTACTGCCATTCCAGGAACGGTTGCCTGAGCGCTTTTTTGATGTTGGAATCGCCGAACAACATTGTGTCACGGGAGCCGCTGGTATGGCCATGGGTGGTCTGCGTCCGATTGTTGCGCTGTACTCAACTTTTCTTTCGCGTGCTTGGGATCAAGTCGTGTACGACGTGGCGTTACATCGCTTGCCAGTGATCTTTTGTCTTGATCGAGCCGGCATCACCGGCGACGACGGTCCAAGCCACCACGGCATTTACGATATGGCTTTGCTCTGTAAGGTGCCGGGGATGCGCGTATTAGCGCCATCAAGTGCCCAAGAATTGCAGCAGATGCTCAGTGACGCAACCAAACTGACTGACTCTGGCCCAGTTGCTATTCGTTACCCGAAAGGTAACGCCCGCCAGGTTGGCAACGATGAAGTGGGTCATGGCTTGCAGGCCTTGCGGCTACAGCAGGGTGACGGTTCATTAGCAATTTTAGCGGTCGGCAAAATGGTCGCTGCTGCCCAACAAGCCTGTGTCGTACTTGCTGCACGAGGTATCAACGCCACCGTCTGGGATGTGCGCTCGTGCGCACCACTTGACCAAGAGATGTGTGCCGATGCTGCTCGCCACAGTCGAGTGATCACCATTGAAGATGGTATTCGCGAAGGTGGCGTCGGCATGTCAATAGCCGCCATGATTGCGGAGATGAGTGCCACTTGTCAGGTTGAATCCCTTGGTGTACCGACCAAGTTTTTGCCTCACGCCAAGCCTGATCGCTTATTGGCACAGATCGGACTCGACTGCGATGGCATAATTAAAGCATTCGATGCCCGACCCTGAACAATCACCCCGCTCATGACTGATGCCTTTTCGTCAATAAATCTTGCCCAAGAATTGACTTTGGCTCTTGAGATGGCCGACGCTGGTGATGCCATCGCTGATGCATACTTTGAAAAACAGAATTTCACTCTGTCGCGCAAAGCCGATCACAGTGAAGTCACTCAAGCAGACCGCGAAACCGAAACAGCCATCGTTGATGTCATCACCCGACTCCGTCCCTCTCACGCGATCTATGGCGAAGAGCATGGACACAGTGGCAACGCTGACTCACCGTGGAAATGGGTCATTGACCCCATTGATGGAACCTCCAATTTTGTACGCGGTGTTCCCGTGTGGGCGACGTTAATTGCTCTGGTACACGATGGTGAAGGTCCAGTACTGGGAGTCGTCTCTGCTCCGGCGTTACATCAGCGATGGTGGGCGGCTCGGGGATTGGGTGCCTTCGCTAATGGTCGAGAGATTAAGGTCTCCGACGTAGCGACAATCGCCGAAGCCCAAATCAGTGTCACTTTCGGTGCGGGGTGGGAAAAAATCGGTGGCACAGCGAATCTCATCGCTCTGCAACAACGGGCCTACCGGGCACGCGGTTACGGCGACTTTTGGCAACACATGTTGGTCGCCCAAGGATCTGTGGACATTGCTATTGATGCCATTGGTCTAGCCCCATACGACAACGCTGCCGTTCAGGCGATTGTGGAAATTGCTGGAGGTCGCCACAGCGATCGCTTTGGAATTCGTGACTACACACAAAATTCAGCGATTTCCAGCAACGGTCGGCTGCACGATGAGGTCATCACTAGTCTCAAGATATGACTGATCTCGTTATTAGCAACGCCACTCTTGTTGACGGCTCGGGCGGATCTCAGCGCATGTCTGATATCGCCATCAGTAACGGCAAAATCACCGAAGTTGGACCAGCAGGTTCAATCTTGACGACATTGAGTCGCCGAACAATTGACGCCACTGGGCTTTTGGTGACGCCGGGCTTTGTAGATGTTCACACTCATTACGATGCTCAAGTTTCATGGGACCCGTTACTCACACCTAGTTCATGGCACGGAGTGACGACTGCAGTGATGGGTAATTGTGGCGTCGGCTTCGCTCCGGCAGATCCACAACGCCATCAATGGTTGATTGAACTAATGGAGGGTGTTGAAGATATTCCAGGTGCGGCAATGACCGATGGTATTGATTGGCAGTGGGAAACTTTTCCTGAGTATCTTGATGCTGTTGATCAACGTCACTACGCGATTGATGTCGGCACACAAATAGCCCATGGTCCACTCCGCGCGTACGTCATGGGTCAACGCGGAGCCGATAACGAACCCGCCACTGCGCAAGATTGTGTCAATATGGCGACGTTGGTGGAAGAGGCCTTGCGGGCCGGCGCTTTAGGTTTCTCGACCAGTCGCACACCCCTGCACAAATCAAAGAGTGGCGAACTTGTGCCAGGAACAATGGTTGATGCAACTGAACTGTTTGCCATCGCCGAGGCAATGGCAAAAGTTGGTCATGGAAACTTTCAATTCTCACCCGAGCACATTCGCGTACCCGATGAGGAGTGGGTGTGGATGAAAGAATTAGCACAGCGCTACGGTCGACCAGTCAGCGTCAATCTCAGTCAAACCGATCAATCTCCTGAACTATGGCGGAGCGTCCTAGAACTATTGACCGAGGCTCATAGTGAGGAAATCAAAATCTATTCACAGGTCGCAGGTCGTTCAATCGGAATCATGTATTGCCTACAAGGCAGTGTCCATCCACTTCTCTTTCACCCCGCCTACGCCGAGGTACAACATCTACCGATTGGCGAACGTCTGACAGCCTTACAAGAACCCCACCGCCGGCACCGTCTGATCAATGACATGCCCGACGATGGGGGAATCTTCCAAAAAATCGTCTTTGACAAGTTGGACGGAATGTGGATTGTCAACGGCCCGAATATTGATTATGAACCTCATCGCGAAGATTCAATAGCGGGTCTTGCTTCACGCAGTGGCATCCCACCGATGCAACTGATTCTTGATCACCTGTGCAGCGACAACGGCAACGCAATGATTTATGCGCCCTTCTTCAACTATTCGTATGGTGATCTTTCCATGGCCTATGAGGCACACCTGCATCCACATACACGCATGGGACTTTCAGACGCGGGAGCTCATTGTGGTGCAATTTGTGATGGTGGAATGCCGACATTCATGCTCACCCACTGGACGCGCGACCGAGCCCGCGGGCCGCGACTACCACTCGAGTTCATTGTCCATCGCCAAACCCGTCAGACTGCGGAGTTTTATGGGTTACACGATCGCGGATTGATCGCCACTGGGATGCGCGCTGACATCAACATCATTGATTACGAAAATTTAGGATTCGATATGCCGCGCATGGTATTTGATTTGCCAGCGCACGGGCGACGTCTCGTTCAACGCGCCCGTGGTTATCGAGCAACTTTCGTGAACGGGGTACAAACTATCGACAACGACGAGTTCACCGGAGAGCTCCCGGGGCGGTTGATCCGCGGACCTCAGCGATAAAAAGGATTTTCACCGGAAGCATGATCCGTGATATCACGCACCCGCTCAAGGCCTTCAACTTTTTCCACCAAGGTTGTTTGCACACCTTCAAGCATCGTCATCTTGCTCATTGAACAACCGTGACAGCCACCACCCATCGTGAGGTAGGCAGTTCCTTTTTCATCGTGTCCCATGAATGTCACAAATCCGCCGTGTGCTGCAAGTGCCGGGTTCACCTCGACGGCCACAATCGCTTCAATCTCTGCTGACATTGCGTCGTCTTTCACAAGACCTTCAACAGATGCCACAATCGGCTTGTTGGGGTTGCGAATGACCAAACCACCACTTGCCGAATAGTCAAGTACGGCACCAGTCAAAAGTTCAACATCTTTGGCAGGAATAATGACTTTCATTCCGCCATGAGTACGAACTTCGTCCGTGAAGGCAGCCTTGCGAAACTCGTCAAGGGACAAGTCATACTTAAATTCTTCGCCAGGACCACTCACAATCTCGAGACGCAAACCGAGCGATGTTGCATCCTCTTCGGCATCGCGCAACTTAATCAGTTCTGCCAACGAGTCATCAGTGATCGAGATGATGGATTCGTTGAGTACGGAAGCTTCTGGGGAAGCAAATGGGCTGACGGGGGTCATAGCGATGACGCTATCTGCCACAGAGGCCGCTCGCCAGATTGTTGTCTGGCTTTTGTAGGAAAGACGCACACCGATAGAGGTCAGCGAGGCCCTCCACCATCACATTCAATGCGCTGACCAGTCACATATCCAGATCCATCGCTACATAGCCACAGAACAACATTGGCGACATCAAGAGGTTGACAGACCCGTCCAAATGGCGACGTGGCATCAAGACTACGGAGGTCACCCATTTCACTTTTCCCAGTCATGGCGCGAGCCAAGCGGACACCCATATCGGTCTCAACAAGACCTGGAGCCACAATGTTTGCATGAATACCATATTTTCGTTCCTCTTTGGCGAGGGTCAGAGCGAGGGCCTCCATGGCCGCTTTACCCATGCTGTACGGAGCGCCGTTAGGACCCATATGCGATGTTGCTACTGAGGAGATCATCACAATGTCGCCCCTATCTCGCTCACGCATACTGGGCAACACGCAACGCGCCAAGTGATGTGGTCCAATGGCATGAGTATTGATCAGACGCAGAACCTCACCGGGATCAGTGTCAGCCACGGCTTGACCGCGAGAGGCGATTCCAGCGTTACACACCAACAGATCGATGTAACCGAAATCTGCAATCACCTGATCGACCATGAGGGCAACCGCATCGGCATCGTCAACCGATGCGGCGTAGGCGCGCGCAGTGCCTCCAGCGGCAACGATGGTCGCCACAGTATCTTGGGCAGCTTGCTCGTCCTTGCGATAATTCACAGCCACGGATGCACCATGACTAGCCAATAGTTCGCAGATAGATCGTCCGATCCCGCGCCCACCGCCAGAAACAAGCGCTACTCGACCTATGAGTTGATGTTCCATAGTGAATCCTCTTTCTCAACATGTTTAACAAGTCCCCATGTGTCATTCTGTCACTCTGCAAGACCGAAGCAAGAAAGCAATCGTGGCAGCCTGCTTGGCCATGGCCGCGCATTGCCCCGCCCGCTCCATAAACTAAGGTTTTTATTGCTCGGCGACACGCTCACGAAAAAAAATGAACCCCATGTACGATTTTGGCTATGGCCGACTGATCGCTTGTGGTCAATGAACTTGAAGTACTCGTGCGCCGTAGCGTTCCGATGGTACTTTTCATATTTATTGAGCCAGATATCCCGCGCTGATAAATCGTGGGCTAGACTCTCAAGTACACAACGGG
>SYDZ01000073.1 GCA_005801025.1 Actinomycetota bacterium | reverse complement strand
GCAAATATTTTTTCGCCACCTGAGTTGATTGTCGCCGAGTCGCGTCCGCGTAGTTCAATGAACCCATCGCTCGCAAGAATGGCCCGATCACCGGGAATGACATAGCGCACACCATCAATCGTTCGATATGTCCGAGCAGTCTTGTCCGCATCACCCAAGTAGCCGAGTGCGAGACGTCCGCTCTTGGCTAGCCAGCCTGAATCAGGGTGATCGGCCTCGCTATGGCCCGGTGTTAGGAGGCGCGTGAAATCTGCATCAAGAACAGGATTGTGAGGAGAAAGCGGGAAACGTCCAGTTGTGGCGATCCCGTGACCCGAAGCATGAGTGAGTTGGCCACCTGCCTCTGATGAACCGAGGCCATCGATAATCATCACATGTGGCAAAAGTTGAAGTAATTCTTCTTTGAGATGAACTGAAAGGATGGCGCCACCAGAAAGCAAGACTGTCAAACTGCTGAGGTCGTAATTGGCAATACGGAGTTGATCAATGAGGGGTCGAGCAAAAGCGTCACCGACAATCAAAAAGAAGTCAATCTTCTCGCGTTCAACAGTGGACCACATATCGTGAGCGTCGAGCCTCTCGGGTATTGATGGGATGAAGACGGTGCCGCCAGCATTCCAAGTTCCGAAGGCCACCCAGTGTCCAGCACCATGCATAAATGGAGGGGCGATGAGTGCTCGTCGCCCAGGTGTGGCGGCTACAAGATCGGCAATCGTTGTCGCCTCACGGGAAGCGCCGAAACATTCTGTGAGAGCATCGCCCTGCCTCCACATCACACCCTTGGGCATGCCTGTTGTGCCGCCGGTGTACAAGATGTAGAGGTCGTCGGGTTTTGCGGGGGCCGGTGGTGCTTCATGTGAAGCAGAGAGAGCATCTTCGTACCACACCGCTCCCGGTAAGAGAGGTTGATGGGAATCATCGTTCACTTGGAGGAGCAAGCGAACATTGGGTAACTGTGGCAGCACGCTAGCTAACAGCGGAGCAAAAGTTGAGTGAAAAACGATAACGCTGGCAGCGGAGTCAGTGAAAACATATTGCAACTCTTCGGCCACGTAGCGGTAGTTGATATTCAGTGGAGCAACCCGAGCCTTAAATGACCCAAGCATGCACTCCAGGTACTCATTGCCATTGTGTAAATAAATAGCGAGGTGATCCTGCCCACTATCTTGGGGAGCCAAGTCGGCTCGTTCGGTGGAACAACCAAAGCCATTGTCGTTGAGATAATTGGCAAGACGTCGTGTGCGCGCAGTGACTTGACGCCAAGTCAGGCGACGCTCGTGAAAGACGAGACACTCCTCATCGAGTCTGCTGTGAGCGATTGCCTCATGAACCTGGCCGACGGTGAATTCCTGCACGCCATGAATGTAGGTTGTCACACTTCACGGTTACGAATCAGACATCGTGTGCTGAGATCGCTAGGGTGCGGATGTGGATCTTTCTGTGCCCCCCATTTCTGGAAAATCAAAGGACGGAATCGTTTTTGGTGTTTTTATCCCGCAGGGCTGGAAAATGGAGCTGTCCTCGATTGCAGATCCCGCCGATAAATGGGCCAAGACCGTCGAAGTCGCAATGTTGGCCGATGCGTTAGGGTACGACTCACTGTGGGTTTATGACCACTTCCATAATGTGCCTCGTCCTGCACATGAAACAGTCTTTGAATGCTGGACAACAATCGCCGCGCTGAGTCAGCAGACTTCGCGAATTCGACTTGGGCAGATGGTCGGTTGCAATAGCTATCGCAGTCCCGCATTACTAGCGAAAATCACCTCAACGATAGATGTCATCTCTGGTGGACGTCTGGAGTGGGGGATTGGTGCGGGCTGGTACGAAAATGAATATCGCGCCTACGGATATGAGTTTCCAAAGCCAAAAGACCGCATTGGCATGTTGCGCGAAAGCGTGGAAATAGTTCGCAGTATGTGGACAGAAGCCGAGACCACATATAAGGGCAAGTATTACGACATCATTCGGGCGAATTGTGATCCTAAACCGATGCAAAAACCAACACCGCCAATTTGGATTGGTGGAGGTGGTGAACAGTTGACCTTGCGTGTTGTGGCGATGCATGCTGATTGCTCAAACTTTGGCGGTTCGCCAGAAGAATGGGCACGTAAACGTCAAACCTTGCTCGGACATTGCGCAACGGTCGGCCGCGACCCAGCGACTATTCGGATGACCTGGTCTCCTGAACTGTTTATTCGAGAAACTGAAGCGGAATTGAAAGAGGCTGGATCGCGCAGTCTCTTCGGAGAGAACTACGACGAATGGCGTAACGGCAACCTTGTGGGAACTCCCGATGAGGTCGCTGAAAAGGTTGCTACTTATCTCAAGCTTGGCTGTAGTGGGTTCATACCGTGGAGTGCCGATTACCCTGAAACAGAATCAGTTGAACTATTCGCTCACAAGGTCATGAGTAACTTCCGTTAACTCGCGTGCGATGTGGTTGTCGGGCAGATTCGTTGATCAGATATACGAACGGAAAATGATCTCGGCAACGCAGGAAGGCTTCGAAGAACCTTCGCACTCAAAGGTAAATTCCATCGTCATCTGCACCCCGTTAGCGATCTCTTCCACTTCAAGCAATTTCACACCGAGGCGGACTCGACTGCCGACAGGTACTGGTGACGGGAAACGAATCTTGTTTGCGCCGTAGTTGACACCCATGGAAAAACCATCAATTCGGACCACGGTCGGGTAGAGCATTGGTCCAAGCGAAAGCGTGAGATAGCCATGAGCGATAGGTCCACCAAACGGACCACTTTTTGCCCGCTCAACATCAACATGAATCCACTGAAAGTCACCAGTGGCCTCGGCGAACT
>SYDZ01000072.1 GCA_005801025.1 Actinomycetota bacterium | reverse complement strand
TTGCCGATGATTGAGATCACTTCCACAGATGGCGCAAAGACCCAGACAGTCCGTTTGGCAGAGCGGGGCATCGGGCAATTCCAAAAGCACGGTCTCGCGCACCATGGGGGCCAGATTGATCTGGTCATTGGTGATCTCAAAGGCATCAGGATCGGTGAGCACTAGTTGATACAACTCGTGCACCGCGATATCCATAATCGCCCCAACTGGCGTCAAACAACGTCGACATTCCCCTTGGAAAACAACTCCGATATGCCCATTGACAACAACCCCGTCAGACAAACTTTCACAGTTCAGAACCACTGCTATTTCCGTCCCCGGCACCAAGCGAGGATCGTTAATGTCCACGACTTCGGGCAACACAGAAATCTCTACGTCTTTGGCCGTACCGGGACGCCGTAGCATCTCGAGGGCATTGACCAAAAGTGGGTTTCTCACCCGCCGGAGGTGTTGTCTTGATCGAAGAAAACGGCCCCGGAGTCATCGGAATAGGACTCCATCTGCGCGCTGCCGTCGAATGTTAAGGAACCCTCACCGCGATTTTCACCAATTGACAGCCGACGACGACCAGTGGCAACCGTCTTGGACAATTTGTCCAACAGAATCTCAAAACTTGCTAGGCGCTGATCGAGAAAATCTTCCATTTCGTTCTTCACCCGACGAGCATCTTCATCAGTTGCTTCGGCGATCTGGCGAGCCCGCAATTCAGCAGCTCGCACGACTTCAGAGCGTTGCACAAAACGCTCAGCTTGCACTTTGGCGGCGTCAATGATTTCGTCGGCCTCACGACGCGTGCGGGCGATGAACTCGTCACGCTCCTTCATCATCCAACGAGCCTGGCGTAGTTCGTCCGGCAAACTTTGTAAGGCTCCTTCAAGAATATCGATGATTTCATCACGATTGATTTTTGGAGTAGCAGACAAGGGCATATTGGGGGCAGTAGCAATGATGTCAATGGCATTGCGCAATAGTTGACCCGAACCACCTATCTGATCATCCTCAGTCCGATCATATGATCCAGTGTCTTCGTCAAAATCTTCGAAATTAGGTTTCATGAGTTTCTTTCGGAATTTGGTCGGTGATCCACCGTCGGTTCTCCAAAGATACCCGCCAGAGCGCGTGCGACTGGAGCAGGTACGAGATGGGCGATCTGCCCGCGACCTTGAGCGATCTCACGGATGAACCGACTGCTGATAAAACCTTGATCGGCACGACATGGCACATAGACCGTACGAACACCTGCAACCGAATAGTTCATGTGCGCCATGTGCTGCTCGACCTCGAAATCCGCTGAGGTTCGCAAGCCCTTGACAATGAAGGAGGCGTACTCGGCGTATGCCGCATCGACCGCTAATCCTGGATGAGCTTGAACTCGTACGGTCGGCACATGTGACACACAAGCTTTAATCAGGGCAACGCGATCCGCTAGTTCAATCAGTCCGCTGGGCTTTGCGGGATTGTGGATCACTGCCACAACGACATTTCCAAAGAGTTCAACTGCCTGTTCAACAACCTCAAGATGCCCATTATGAAAGGGGTCAAAACTGCCCGGATACAGGGCGGTGAGAGCGGTGGATCCAGCCATGTCCTATCTACGGTATCGGCTCAGACCACGGCGCGTTGCAGAAATGCCACCCAGGCTCGCCCGTAGCGCTTTGAACGGAGAATCTCCCAGCCCATCGGAGCCTTGATTTCGCGCCCACTTTCGGCCACGACAACCCCGCCTGGGGCTAAAACTGCTGGCAAAATCTCCAGTAGGCGTGGCCAATTCTCAAAGTCGTAGGGCGGATCGGCTAAGACCAGATCGACATTGCGCATCGCCACCACGGCAGTCATCACGTCGCCGGAAATCACCGATGTCCGTTCCCCCAATTCAAGTGTCGCGATGTTCTGACGGATGGCATCAAGGGCTTTGCGGTCACGCTCCACGAAGGCACATGATGCGGCACCGCGGGAAAGTGCCTCAATGCCCATGGCTCCACTGCCAGCGAAAAGATCGACGACTTTGGCCTCATCAACAAAACCAAAACTGTCCAAAGAATTAAATGTGGCCTGTCGGGCGCGGTCCGTTGTCGGACGGGTTGATTCGCCCTCGGGGGCAATGACATGTCTTCCTCGCAAGGATCCGGCAACAACACGCATGAGAACCATGATATTGGCAGACTGTAGGGGTGACCCCGGAACCAGAGATTGTGTGTGTTGATTGTGGAGGTCGCTGTTACCTCACGTCTTATCCGCCAGAAGACGGCTTGTGGTTCCCCGGAGACATCGTGACCTACAAATGTCGCGACTGTCTTGATCGGTGGGATTTAGTCATGCCAGACGAGGATGCTGGCCTCGACTAGCACATAGACACATCACGTCGAAATCAAGACAATTCCCGACGAATCAACACTTGCCAGTCTTCATTGCCCGCAAATTCAACAAACTCGTCAGAAATTGATGCGACATCAAGCGCCATCTTTGCATCAAGTTGCTTCGGCACAATCACATACTCAACGCCATCGGCTCGCGAGTTACGCTGGCCCTCAGTTGAAACATCTGTTCCGTACATTGACATGCTAAATGGATTCGGAAACATGTACACCTCAACACGGTGAGTGACATGTGGGGCCAATGAGTGATACACCGAAATACTGGCATCCTCTGGAATTAACCTCAAGATATCCCTACTGGACTGCGCAACTGGGTAATCAGAAGCCCAGTGCGGATATTCATCAGTGCGAAACGGTATGTAACTCCATGCATTTGCTGCCAATAGCGATGTCGTCACAACGACTCCTACCACTACATGCCGCGCTCTGCCGCCCAAGCGTCCTGCTCCAACGACGACTGCTAAGACCAGCGCCGGAACCGCCACAAGAGAGTAATGGTATTCAATATGGAACTGGTACCAGAATGTGCTGACCATATTTGAAAAAAGCACTAGGGCG
>SYDZ01000071.1 GCA_005801025.1 Actinomycetota bacterium | reverse complement strand
GTTATCGCCATTGCCTTGGTGAATAATCCGCGTTTACTTATCGCTGATGAACCCACAACTGCACTTGATGTCACCGTCCAAGCACAAATCCTGGAACTCATGATGACTTTGCAACAGGAGTTTGGTTCAGCGATTATTTTGATTACCCATGATTTAGGGGTGGTGGCAGAAGTTGCCGATGAAGTCATGGTGATGTACGCCGGTCAAGCGATGGAATCAGCGAAAGTGCAGACCCTTTTCGCCGCTCCATCGCATCCCTACACCCGAGGGCTTCTCGGATCGGTCAGAAGCTTGGACAACAGTGAACGGGGTGCCTTGCACACCATCGCTGGTAACCCGCCCTCAATGATTTCCTTACCAGAAGGTTGTCCTTTCCACCCTCGTTGTGAGTTTGCCGCCTCAATGAATGGTCTCTGTTCCAGCGTGCAGCCAACATTGCGAGTTCTTCCCGCATCGGGTGGCGTGTCGTCGTGCCATTTGAATGACGATCAACTGCTCGCTCTTGGGCGGGATGTCAATCATGCCTAGTCCAGTTGTCTTGGAAGCCAAGAACCTTGTCAAATACTTCCCAACCGCGAGCAAGGGGTTTCTGCAACGTTCAACGGATTCGGTGAAAGCAGTTGATGGAGTTTGCGTACAAGTGCGCGCAGGTCAGACCTTGGGTGTCGTAGGTGAATCTGGTTGTGGCAAGTCAACTTTGGCGCGATTGCTGATGCTTCTACTTCCGCCGACCTCGGGCACGGTATTGCTAGATGGGGCTGACATCACCTCTGTGACAGGGCGTGAATTGCGAGCAGTGAGGGCGAAGATTCAGATGGTCTTTCAAGACCCAGTTGCTTCTCTCAACCCGCGTCATAGTGTTGGTGAAATCATTGGAACCCCCTTGAAATTTCTCAAGGAAAACTCTGCCTCCGACGCTAGGGGGCATGTGCAAGAGATGATGGCTTTGGTTGGACTCAATCCTGAGCATTACAACCGATATCCTCACGAGTTTTCTGGGGGTCAACGCCAGCGAATTGGCATTGCTCGAGCCCTTGCTGTTGGTCCACAGGTGATCGTGGCTGATGAACCAGTATCTGCACTCGACGTCTCCATCCAAGCGCAGGTTCTTAACCTCATGGAAAAATTACAGCGCGATCTTGGTCTTTCCTATGTTTTTATTGCCCACGACCTCTCTGTGGTGCGGCACATCGCCGACGAGATCATCGTGATGTACCTTGGCAAGGTTGTTGAGTCCGGTAGTCCCAGCGATGTCTACAGCGCTCCTAGTCACCCATACACGCAAGCCTTACTTTCGGCTATACCCATTGCCGATCCACGTTTAGCGGGCACTCACAGGCGGCAGGTTTTGACTGGCGATGTGCCAAGTCCTGTCAATCCTCCGTCGGGTTGTCGATTCAGGACTCGGTGTCCGCGTGCACAGGATCTATGCGCTGGTGAGGAGCCTGCACTGATAGATCGTGGTCAAGGACATCCTGTGGCCTGCCATTTCCCTGGTTAAGCCCACTAGGCTGTTTAACTGTGCGTGACATTGTGATGTACATAATGGTTCTGATTAATGTGATCTCGATGATCGCTATGGTCGCTGGCATTTTGATGCACAGTGGCAAAGGCGGGGGACTTTCCGACATGTTCGGCGGTGGAAGTGGATCGGGTCTTGGTTCGGCGGCTGCTGAGGGCAACTTGAATAAAATTACTTTTGTCATCGCCCTGATCTGGATCATTTCGATTGTCTCACTCGGCTTTTTGCTGGTCAAATAATCCAACGACGAGAGTGTTCAGTTGGGCTCGCAGGCTACAAACGGTAAAGTTTTGAATACCACGTCGAAGTGGCGAAATAGGCAGACGCGCTAGCTTGAGGGGCTAGTGATCGTAAGATCATGGGGGTTCAAGTCCCCCCTTCGACACCATGTAGTGCCGGTTGCTGATTAGAGCTCAAGAGCCCTAGTGAGGTGCTCGAGTAGTTCCGAGAAACTGGTCAGTGACGGAAATTGTGGAAATTCGGCGATCACATTATCTGGGGCGTGAAAGAGGAATCCAGCATCGGCGGTTGCCAACATGGCGGTGTCGTTGTACGAATCGCCCGCAGCGGCTACCCGGTAATTCAACGCCTTCAAAGCTGTGACGGCGTGCATTTTTTGATTGTGCATACGTAATTCGAAGTCAACGATGCGGTCGTTCTCAACGATCAGCCGATGACATAAAAGAGTGGGCATTCCCAATTGGCGCATAAAGGGCCGGCCGAATTGCTCGAAGGTATCGGACAAAATGATGACTTGGGTTTTGTCGCGAAGCGCATCCAAGAAGTCCTTAGCTCCTGGTAGTGGGTGAAGGGTGGAGATAACCTGTGCGATGGCACTCATCGTCAAATTGTGTTGTATCAGAATCGCCAGTCGTTGGCGCATGAGTAAGTCGTAATTGGGTTCGTCACGTGTGGTGCGACTTAACTCCTCAATCCCGGTCGCTTCAGCAACTGCAATCCAAATCTCGGGGACTAGAACGCCCTCAAGGTCCAAGGTGACCATTGTTTGTTGTGCACGCTCTGCTATCGCCATATGTCAATTATCTCAGACTCAGCGGCTAGGCGTGGGGTTCATTGGACGTCACAGGCTGATCGCCTCAGCAATTTTGCGCTGGAACCACATCAAACCGATTTCATGACGTGGGCTCAGCGGGCCAGCCTCATAGACCCCACTATTGAGATTTCTCTGTACTGCCTCGCAAATCAATTGATCCTCGTCCAAGACAACATTTGACAAATCGACCATACGGGCGATGCTCTCAGCGGAAGTATCGACAGAGAAATAATCGTACATGATCATTGTCCGGTCATGACCGAGAGGAATCATCCGCTCAACATTCATTCCGTCGGCGTAAATGTTTACAGCCAAATTTGGATAGCGAAAGAGCCACGCTCCTCCGGATGCTGACCCTTGAGTTGTATCGCATGTGTGCAAACAGAAACTCGGCTCTGGTATTGAGACCTGGTACGTGGACATGTCCAAAGCCTTCATCAGAGATGGATGAAGCAGAGGAACATGGTAGCCCTCAAGGTAGTTGTCAACGTAGGTTTTCCAATTGCAAGAAATTTCGCGCTGTATGCGCTGGGCATAGGTGAAAGTTTCAATGGGATATTGGCTGATGCGTTCGGGTAGTCCACCCAGAGATTCCAATAGTGGTTCGGCATTGGGGTCAAGGCAGACAAACACAAAGGGTCCCCATGCTTCGACGGAAATCTTCTTCAGTTCAAAGTCCTCAGCGCATAAAGGCTCGTCGTTGCCGAAATCTCGCGCAGACTTTAACGACCCATCCCATGCAAAGGCCCAACCGTGATAACGGCACACTAGATTCCCCAAAGTTCCGTTACCTGGCCAAGCGATCACACCCGCACGATGGGGACACACATTATGAAATCCGATGATTTCTCCTTGCGGATTAACTGTCAGCAGAAGGTTCCATCCTGCGAGGTCGGCAGCGTAATAGTCGCCAGGTTTGGAGAGTTCCGCGGTTGTGCAGAACATGACCCATTCACGCGACCAGACACTGCGTCGTTCCTGTTCGTAGCCAAAAGGATCTCGGTAGTTTTCGGCTCGCAGGGCAATTTTCATAATTCCATGTCCTTGGCAATGATGCTTTTCATGACCTCTGTGGTACCACCGTAGATGCTGGTAACACGGGCGTCGGCGTAGGCGCGAGCGATTGGGTATTCGGTCATGTATCCATAACCTCCGAAAAGTTGTAGACATTTGTCAGCAACGCGTTTTTGTAGTTCAGTGCACCAGTATTTAGCCTGCGCTGCTTGGGGTGCCGTCAGTGTTCCTTCATTGAGAGCCAAGATGCATTGATCCACAAAGGCCTGAGCAACATCGACTTCAGTGCGCTGCTCGGCCAAGACAAACTTAGTGTTTTGGAATTGAGAAATTGATGTGCCGAAAGCTTTGCGTTCTTTGACATAGTCAACTGTCCAACCGACACAAGCGCGTGCCACAGCGACACCGCTGATGGCGATGGAAAGGCGTTCTTGAGCGAGGTTAGACGTCAGATAATGAAAAGCTCGCCCCTCTTCACCGATGAGATTCGAAACGGGAACGTCAACATCGTTGAAGAAAAGTTCGGCTGTGTCTTGACTGTGCATGCCGATCTTGTCGAGATTGCGACCACGTTCAAAGCCCGCCATCGAGCGTTCAACAACCATCAAAGACATACCAGCGTGTCTCTGCGATGGATCGGTTTTCGCGGCGACAATCACAAGGTCAGAATTGATCCCGTTGGTGATGAAAGTTTTGCAACCGTTGAGAATATAACGATCTCCGTCGCGACGCGCAGTAGTAGCAATCCCCGCTAAGTCACTTCCTGTTCCCGGCTCTGTCATAGCGATTGCGGTGATCAGTTCTCCGCTGGCGATCCCGGGTAACCATCGTGCTTTTTGCTCGTCGTTGCAGATATCGGTGAAATAGGGAGTGGTGATGTCGTTATGTAATGTGAGACCTTGGCCGGCTCCACCAATTCCGGCGTACGCTAATTCCTCAGCAATGACTGAGTTGAAACGAAAGTCATGACTTCCGCCGCCACCAAATTCTTGTGGAATCGCCATGCCGATAAAGCCGTTGTCCCCAGCCTTCTTGTACAACGAGCGCGGGGCAATTCCATCGGTCTCCCATTGCAGATAGTCGGGAGTGATTTCTTGGGCGACGAAGCGACGAAAACTGTCGGCAAATGCCACATGGTCTTCGTTGTACAAGGAGCGTTTCACATCTCCTATTCTGCCCCTAAGCCCAGCCCCCCGCATAGGCGACGAATTGACCAGTCGTAAATTGGCTACTGCCGTCCAGGAAAACCATGCAAAATGATGCGAATTCGCTCATCGTGCCTAAGCGCCTCATCGGCACTTGCGCCTCAATCTTGGCTCGAACATCTGGGTTACTGGCCCCAGAGGCGGCAAGAAAACCTGGGAAGTCCATGAAATTGGTGCCGACAGCATTGACCTGAACCCCAGTGCGGGCGATCCCATCGGCGACATTCTTGACGAGCATGGAAGCACCCGCGCGCGCCGCCGAATACAGAGGCGCACCTGGTGTCGGACGGGCAGCGGAGGCGCTCGTGATCACGAGGACTTGGCCTGAGCCTTGAGCAATCAGGTTGGGTACCACTGCGCGCATGAAGTTATACGGTGCTTCGATACAGCCAACGAGAACAGAGCGGAGTTGTTCTAAGTCTGAGTGCACAAAACGTCCAGTAATGATCTCGCCTGAGAACATCACTGCCGAGTCGATGCGTCCAAATCGCGTCATTGCCGCCTCGACGAGCTTGTTCGAGGCTGTCGGATCTGCGAGGTGACGAACGCCGCTGACAACCTCGACGAGGGTCCCTGAAGCGGTGAGTTCGGCAACGAGATCAGGCTGAGCGCCTCCTAAAACTAAATTAAATCCACGTCCAGCCAACTGGCGAGCCAGTTCAGGGCCTACATAGAAGTTGGCGTCAGCGATCACCGCCGTTGGTCGGGAATTTTGATGTGATTTTTCTGACATATGACGAGGGTAGGTAGTGTCAGGACTATTGTCAATACCATGAAGGATTACGAGGGCTTCCAAGGCTCAATCGGGCGAACCTACAAAGATTCCGTTCCTGACTGGCCGCAGCGTGCACACCCCGGTGAAAGTGCACCCAACGTCATCGTGATCCTATTTGACGACCTCGGGTTTTCTCATTTGGGCTGTTACGGATCCACCATTGATACCCCCAATATTGACCTTCTCGCTGCACAAGGTTTGCGCTACACAAACTTTCATGTGACTCCTTTGTGCTCGCCAACTCGGGCCGCGCTATTGACTGGAAGAAACCACCATGCAGTTGGAATGCGCGGGGTTTCCAACTTCAGCAGTGGTTTCCCACATATGCGCGGACAGATTTCAAATCACGCCGCCACGATTGCTGAAGTCGTTCGTGATCAGGGATACGCAACTTTTGCGCTCGGTAAATGGCATCTTTGTCCCATGGCTGATGCTTCGCCGGCAGGCCCTTTCGATCAGTGGCCATTGCAACGGGGATTTGATCGTTTTTATGGCTTCCTCGATGGCGAGACAGATCAGTTTCATCCTGATTTGGTGTACGACAATCATTGGATTGAAGCACCCGGACGCCCCGTTGATGGATATCACCTCTCTGAAGATTTAGTTGATCACGCAGAGCAATTTATGCATGACTCACTCAGTGTGAGGCCAGATCGTCCGTTCTTCATGTACCTCGCCTTTGGCGCAACGCACGCACCGCACCAAGCACCCGCTGCATATTTGGAGAAGTATCGCGGAGCCTTCGATGAAGGTTGGGATGTGATTCGTGAACGTTGGTTTAAGCGTCAACAAGAACTTGGTCTATTACCGGCTAGCACTGAATTGGCGCCCCGAAATCCTGGTGTCGAAGCATGGCAAGATCTTTCGGATAATCAACAACGTCTGGCGTGTCGTCTTCAAGAAGCGTACGCAGCCTTTCTTGATCACACCGATGTGCAAATCGGACGCCTGCTTCATTCTCTACATCATTTAGGGGTTGAAGACAACACGATGATCGTTCTCTTGTCGGACAATGGAG
>SYDZ01000070.1 GCA_005801025.1 Actinomycetota bacterium | reverse complement strand
TGCACGCTTGGCAGTTGACAAGCGGTGAGCGATCGAAATCGTTGTCCGACCCTGCGAAATCTTCTCCATGGCTCTGCCCAATCGTAATTCTGTGACGGCATCAACCGATGAAGTGGCCTCATCTAGGACGAGGATTGCCGGATCCACAAGTGACGCTCGAACGAGGGCGATCAATTGGCGCTCACCAGAGGAGAGTTGCGCTCCTCGTTGGCCCACAACGGTCTTGAGGCCATGCTCCAAACCCATCAGCCAGTCATCAAGTCCGAGTACCCCAAAAACATCCAGCAATTGCTGATCATTGACCGATGCGCTGACGAAACGAAGGTTATTGCCGATTGTGTCATCAAAGAGAAAGGGCTCTTGAGGCACAACCACTACTCGCTGGCGCAATTCCTCATTAGCCACCATGGTGAGAGCGACGCCACCCAAGATGATGTCACCGGTGGTGGGATCGCTGAAGCGACCGAGCAGTCGACCAAGAGTTGTTTTGCCTGAGCCGGTTTCGCCAACCACTGCTACGCGACTACCAAATGTAATCAAGGCGTTGACACTACTTAAGGCTGGGACTTCTAAAGATCCCCGATCACCTATCTCACGTGTTTGATAGGTGAATCCAACGTTTCGAATATCAATGTCTAATGAACCAGCGGGTAGAGCGATCGGAGAATTACTTTGTGGTGGACCAACAGGAATCGCTAAAACACCTAAAACTCGTTTCAGACCCGAGACGGCGGTTTGTGTTTGAAAAAGAACTTCCGTAATTTCGGCAATGGGCTCGAGAAATCGGTATGTCAGAAAAACGAATCCAATGAGCGCACCTGTCGTTAAGCCTGATGCAGGACCTCGTAACGCACCGACCATGACAACTGCTGAAACGGCGAAAGCCCCAAAGATTTCACCAGATGGGAACAAAATTGCGCCGACCATCGTGGCTCGCATCTGTGTGTCAGCTCTTCTGCGGGCGCCAAGTTTGCTACGCGTGCCAAAGATGGAACCAGCGTCATAAGCGCGCAACGTTTCCGCGCCCGTCACCAGTTCGGCGGTTGACGATAGTAAATCAGCATTCGTCGAGCGAGTGAGATCGTAGGCCTGAACTAAACGAGATTGACCCCTCTTCAAAACCAGCATCAAAGGAGCGGAAATGGCGATGACCAACAATCCCAAGATCCAATCGTACGAAAGCATCACAGAACCGACCACAAGCATTAACAGACCATCAAGCAAAAATGCTAAAGCACCCCAAGAGAAAAATTGCGATAAGGTTTCCACGTCTGATGTCACTCGTGCCACGAGTGAACCGTTCTTCTCGTCGTCATGGTCTTCAAGACTTAAACGATGAATGTGCTCAAAAAGATTTACTCGCAACATAAACAGCGCAACTTCCGAACGTACCCCAAGACGAACAACGGCATGTCTTTGCGAAAGACTTGCAAGGGTCAGCCACACAGCGCCAAATAACGCCAACCAGAGAATAGACGAAGTGTCGACACTCACGATTCCAGCCGAATCACTATGTTGAATTCCTCGGTCAATCGCTTGCTGGATAATGACTGGAACCACGATTCGTCCACTTGCTCCGATTGCCGCGAAGAACATGGTTCTCGCAAAGCCCTCTCGCAAAGTAGGTGCCGCACGCACCCCAAGCCCAACAGCAGCTAAGGCGCCAAGAGATTGAGTTTCATCCTTCATCTCAAGTTTCCTCCCTGTCTTGTTCGTACGCCTGCATTAATTGCCGATAGGGGGCACTACACAGCAAAAGCTCTTGATGGGGCCGATGATCCACCATTCCTCCATCAGCAACAAAAATCACTTCGTCCGACAAGGCGATGATGGAGGGTCGTGAGGAGACAGCTATCACCGTTGTTTCATCTAATTCTCTGCGTAGGTTTCCCATTACTTTTGTTTCCGTGAGCGGGTCAAGAGCACTGGTGGTGTCATCAAGTAGCAGCACCTTGGGAGAGGTAATGATCGCTCTTGCTAACGCCAGCCGCTGACGTTGTCCACCAGAAAGACCAACACCTCGCTCCCCAACAATTGTCTGCAAACCGCTCGGGAGATCAAATAGAAACTGTGCCTCAGCGATCTCTATCGCCCGAATGACCGCGTCATCTGGATAAACGTGACCCATCGTAATGTTGTCCAGCACGCTACTTCCGACGATAAACGGCTCTTGAAAGACAAGCGCAGTGTCTTCTGGCGCTCCTGAAATCGTTCCGCCTGAGAGCTCAATGATTCCGGCCATCGCATGCAACAAAGTGGTCTTTCCGCTACCGGTGTATCCCACTATCGCTGTGATTGAACCAGTCGTGAATGAGGCGCTCACCCCCGTGAGTACATCCTTGTCAAGGGCATGCCCAACACTGACATCGGCGAGAGTCAACCCACCTCCACTTTGAGTTATCTTGCGGCGTGGATCAGGGAGAATATCTTGATCCAACAAACTTCTCAGACGAGCGAAACCTGATTGTGAACGAGGCATCTCAGAAAAGGCATAGCCGATGAGGCGTAGCGGAAAGACCAACAAAGTGAACATGTAAATGCAGCTTGCCAATTCGCCGACTGAGAGATCACCAGATCGAACTCTGAAGGATCCACCGACCACTAAACATATGTTGGTCAGATTGGGAACAAAGTCAAGGCCGGCTTCAAACAGTGAGCGCAATTTTATGGCTTCAATTCTTGCCACCTTGACACGTGATGCAATTGTCGCCAGACGATTCGTCTCTTGCAATTCGGCGCCGAAGGCTTTGACAACCGTGACACCTTCAAAACTCTCATGAACTGCTGCCGATAATGACCCCAGTTCATCTTGAGCGAGATCAAACCATCGATCCACGCGACGTTGATACATCACATTGACTAAAATCAGAAGCGGAAATACGCTTGTGGCCGCAATACCCAACCAAATATCAGTTGAGATAAGACCAGTAGCGGCAATCACCATCATGAGGAGAACACTGCTGGCATAAGGCAAAGGGGCCAAGACTGCCACGGAGGCTTCACAATCAACACCTGCACGCGTGATCAGATCTCCGGTGGACTGCTGTCGATGCCAGGAGACCGGCTGGGCGACTAAAGCATCAACGACTTGAGCTGTGAGCGACTCGGCGGTGCGCCACTGCGCTTTTCCAGCCCATGTCCGGCGAATGACCACACCCACAGCACGAATCAAAGAAAGACCCCCAAGCAACCCGAACGTTGCCGCTATTCGTTTGACTGAAATCTCACCTGTCGCGAAGCGCGTCACAATCACTTCATCAATCACCCAACGCAGTGCCCACGAAGAGGCGACCGTACAGACTGCGAAAACGGCCGCGCCTGCCATTGATACAGCAAACAACCCAGGATGAAAACTCACCAAAGTCTTCAGAAGTACGAACGCTCTTCGGAATCGTCGATTCTGACTCTCAGACTTGGGCACAATGAATTCCTAGCAGTAATGTAGCGATATGGAAGTTTCTTATTCCGATCAACTTAATCTTGGTTTGCTGATCTTGCGCTTGTGTTTGGGATTGTTTCTGGCGTACCACGGGTACAACAAAGTCTTCGGTACGGGTGGGCTTGCTGGGACCTCGGGCTGGTTCGCAAGTATGGGAATGAAGTGGCCTACGTGGCAGGCACGTTTGGCTGCGAGCACTGAAATAGGAGCCGGGCTGTTGCTGGCAGTTGGATTGTTGACCCCACTTGCAGCCGCAGGCGTCATTGGAATCATGGTCGTGGCGATCTATACGACACATGGCAAGGTTGGTTTTTTTATCTTCAAACCAAATCAAGGTTGGGAATATTGCGCCACAATCTTGTTAGGTGCTTTGGCAGTGGGCACAACCGGTGCTGGAGACTGGTCTATAGATAACGCGATTGATTTCTCGGTACCAGGTTGGAACTCGCTCGTGATCACCGCTCTTCTTGGAATTTGCGGAGGAATTTTGCAGATGCTCATTTGCTATCGCCCCAGTAAAGCATCGTGAGCATTCCCCGCCAGCCTGTCAAAGTGTTATTGACTTTTATTTCACTTGGCATTGCCATCTTTTGGGTCTGGGCTCTATTTTTCCCTCCTTCCAGAGACAATGTTGCTGCGGTCGATGACACTTCCTGGACAATACGAGCCAACGCGTTGTGCCAAAAAGCAAATCTTCAGCGAGATACTTTGCTTGACCTGAGACGCATTAATACTGTTGGCCCCAACGCTTTGACAGAGCGTGCTGACATTATTGATGAAGCTACAGCGATCATTCAGAAAATGCTCGATGACGTCACTTCGCAACAGTTAGCCAGTCCGCAAGACCAAAAACGAGTCGATACTTGGAGAGATATTTTTCAGGACTGGATCAACGGTCGAATCGCCTACACGGCGATATTGCGCACTGGTGAAAACGCCCCTTTTGCAGAGTCAATGGTCGAAGGTTCACCAGCATCAACATTGATTGATTATTTCGCTCAAGCAAATCGCATGAAGTCGTGCGGCGCACCAAAAGACCTCGCCGTTTAAGAAATCACAGGTTCCCAAGAACCATTGACATAGTGTCTCACGACTTTGGCTGGCGAACCAACCGCCACGCTAAAAGATGGAATAACTCCGGTGACAACACTGTTCGCTCCAATGACTACGTGCTCCCCGATATCGGCTCCAGGCAGAACGACAGTCCCGTACCCAAGCCAAGAACCGTTGCCGATACGCACTGCCTTCTCTGGCATGGTCTGCACTGAAATCGGACGCGAGATGTCCTCATACCCATGATTTTGGTCGGTGATATACACATTGTGCCCTGTCCACACATCGTCACCGATCTCGATGGAGAAGTGCCCAACAATACCCGTACCTTTTCCGATCAAGCAACGATTCCCAATCGTCACAATTCGATCGCTCAAACATTTTTGACCAGGAACCATTCCAGCGGAGAGGGTGCAATCTGGACCAATCATTGTGTTGCGCCCGATGTGGATAAACCGCTCATTAAAAATCGTGTTCGCTGGAAAGCAGATCACGCTCTGTTCTCCAAAACTGCCAAACAGTCTTCCCTTTTTTGTTGAGCCTCCGATGGCACCCGACTCAGTAGCCATCTCCCAGAGGTAATGCACGAGACCCGAGAAGGAGCGATTACGCCAAGCACGCCATCGTCCCAAGGGTTGTGCCTCAAAGGCTGGCTGATCTATCACTCTTAGAGAATATCTATGCCCGAGACATTTTTTGAAAGGAGAACGAAATTGCGTTGTATTGCCCACAACTCTGCCAACATAGGATGATGGCAGACTCCCGAAGCGTCCACTACTCAGGTTCGTTGACCGATGTTGGAGCAATCAAGGTGGGACATTTCAGTCGCACAGGCAAGGGCTATTTGAGCGGAACCACTGTGGTTTTGACTGGGCTGGGCGCTGTCGCTGGAGTTGACGTGCGCGGCGGCGGTCCAGGAACTCGGGAAACCGATGTCCTGCGACCAGAAAATTTGGTGCAACGGGTACACGCAATCGCCCTCACTGGAGGAAGTGCATACGGCCTAGCCGTAGCACAAGGTGTCATGGACGAACTCGAGGATCAGCACATCGGTTACCCAGTAAGTGAATCTCCACGATGGGTCGTACCCATTGTTCCCGCCGCCGTGATTTTCGACCTCGGGCGAGGTGGCAATTTTAAGATGCGTCCTGATGCCTCTTTTGGACGCCGTGCGGCACAGAGAGCAACTAGTCGCTCCGATCTCATGGGCACAGTTGGAGCGGGGGTGGGGGCCCGTTCTGGTGGACTTCGCGGGGGTCTTGGTATGGCCAGTATGACCCTCGGTGATGGTGTGATCGTCTCGGCTTTGGCAGTCGTCAACTCCATAGGTTCCGTTATTAATCCCGAGACTGCACTGCCATGGGACGTGAATCAGGGACGGCTTCACAAACCATCAGCGATAGATCGGCGTCGTTTGATCGACTATCTGTCCTCTTTGCAGCAGGGCAACACATTGCCCACTTCGCCACACTTGAATACCACGATCGGCGTCGTCGCCACTAATCAAATTCTCACCAAGTCCGAATGCATGAAGTTTGCCACTGTTGCCCATGACGGTCTCGCTCGCGCTATCCGCCCAGCGCACCTGATGAACGATGGCGACACAATTTTCGGCCTGTCCGTCGCTCAAGAAAGCCTCACGCTTGAGACCATGGACCCAGCCTTCATTGATCCCCATGGACGTCCGGCTTTTCTGAATGCGATCTTGGCCGCTGGAGCCCAGGTTTTTTCCCGAGCCTGCACCGAAGCCATTTTGACCGCCACATCAACACAGACGCTGCCGTGTTATCGAGAACTATGTCCCTCAGCTTTTGGCGACATGCCCTAAATCACAAAAAATAAATGCCTCACTAGCCAAACTTGCCGTGCAAGTCGCTAGTTTCCGAGTGGGCGTTGGCCCGGTTTGTGCCCTATTCATCTCCTTACCCTGCTTGAGGCCACCTATGTCAACGACAAATGATGATCGCAGAAAAGTGACTGTGCCCGACCTTGCCAGTTGGAAAACACAAGGTCGGCGAATGACGATGATCACCGCCTATGACGTGACCTTCGCGAGACTGGTTGATCTTGCGGGAATCGACATGATCCTCGTCGGAGATTCAGTGGGCATGGTAGTGCAAGGCGCAGACAATACGCTCGCAGTTGATCTACAAGAGATGGCCTACCACGTTCGCTGCGTGGCGCGTGCTCGTACCAAAGCTCTCGTTATCGGCGATCTACCCTTCGGTTCATATCAGGTCAGTCCAGAGCAGGCCGTTCATTCCTCAATTGAACTGATGAAGAATGGCGCGCAATGCGTCAAACTTGAGGGTGGTGTGCATATGGCTGAGACCATCGCCGCCATTACTCGCGTGGACATACCCGTGATCGGACACATCGGATTGACCCCGCAAAGTTTTCATCGCATGGGAGGATTTCGAATTCAGGGTCGCTCTGAAGGAATGGAAGCCGGCGGACGTGAACGAATCCTCGAAGATGCCCACGCCGTTGAGCAGGCTGGTGCCTGTGCCGTCGTCCTTGAGGGCATGCCAATGGAACTTGCACAGGAAATTACTGCGAAGGTGAGTATCCCAACGATCGGTATCGGTGCTGGAATTCATTGTGATGGACAGGTCCTCGTTCTTCATGATGTGCTCGGACTCTGTGATTCAAAATATCGCTTTGCAAAGCACTACACGGATATACGTACGCCCTCTATTGAGGCGACTCGATCATTTATCCGTGACGTGCAGTCCGGAATCTTTCCAGACGACGAACATTCATTTCACTGACCTTCATGAAAATTGTTGAGACAGCAAGAGAATTAAGTGATCTGTCTCGTTCAATGAGGCAGAGTGGCCAAAAGATTGCTCTTGTCCCGACGATGGGCGCACTTCATGGGGGTCATCGTTCGCTGATTCATGTGGCACAGCAACACGCCGAATTCGTCATCGTGAGTATTTTCGTGAACCGATTACAGTTCAATATCGAAGAGGACTTCGCGACGTACCCCGTAACACTTGAAGATGACATTGCAATTTGTCGTTCCAGTGGCGTCAGTGCCCTATACATGCCCAGTAGCGAAAGCATGTATCCAGAATCCTTTGCAACATCTGTTGAGGTTTCGGGGCTAACCGCACGATTTGAGGGTGCCTCTCGACCTGGACATTTTTCGGGCGTGACTACGGTGGTGACCAAGCTAGTAACTGCATCGGCCCCAGATATCGCCATTTTTGGTCAAAAAGACTTCCAACAGTTCGCCGTCTTGAGAAAGCTCATGACAGATCTTGATATTCCCGTTGACATGGTGATGGCACCGACGATTCGCGAAGAGGATGGGTTGGCGCTCTCGAGCAGGAATGTCCGCCTCAACAAGGACTCACGACGACGTGCTGTCTCAATCTCACAAGGACTTTTTCATTCTCTGTCACTTTTCCAATCTGGGGTCCGCGACACACACGAATTAGTTGAGCCCGTCCGCCAGATCTGTAGTGACGAGATCAAGAATATTGACTACATTGCAATCGTTGATGCGCAGACACTTGAGGATGTCTCGGAAGCCCATGCGGGTGATGTACTGCTATTTGCAGGCACTCTTGACGGCATCAGATTGATTGATAACATCATTTTCTGTGCCTAAGGTAAGCAAATGACGGCTCTGCACGGCTGCCTGTGGGATGAAATCCCCTCTGCACAATCCCGCATCGAGGCGGATTCCGTTCCGTCCACCGCAGATGTCGTGATCGTTGGCGCTGGATTGACTGGACTTTGGTCGGCTCATTACCTACAACAACGTTTTCCCCTGTGGAGAATATGCATATTGGAAAAAAACTCGGTGGGATTTGGGGCAAGTGGTCGAAACGGTGGGTGGTGCTCATCGTTGCTACCGATGTCTCTTGAATCGCTGGAGAAGTCCCATGGTGCCGTTCTCGCTACGGCGATGCAATGTGCAATGCATGACACCGTTGATGAGATTGATCACCAAATCACTGCACTTGGCATTAACTGTGATTTCCACAAGGGAGGATCAATTGATGTTTGTCGTTCGCAATCGCAGTTGCAAAAAGCCCGCGCTCGGGTCGATACGGCTCGCAGATTTAATATTGATGCCGATCATCTACGAATTCTCTCGGCCAGTGAAACTCGTTCAGTTGTCAACATGCAGGGAGCACTTTCAGCGGTTTTTGATGCGGACAGCGCAGTTTTACATCCAAGAAAGTTGGTGAATGGATTAGCACAGAGTCTCCGGCAACGGGATGTTGAAATTTATGAGGGAGTGGAAGTACGCTCCCTCTCCCCCACTCGAGTACACACGAGTACAGGCGATATCGATACTGGGGTCATTATTCGGGCAACAGAGGCCTTCACTTCTTCATTAAAAGGGCACAGTCGGGAGATCTTGCCCCTGTATTCCTTAATGATCGCCACCGAACCTCTCACCCAGACGTTGTGGGATGACATTGGTTTAATAGACCGCACAACATTTAATGACGGT
>SYDZ01000010.1 GCA_005801025.1 Actinomycetota bacterium | reverse complement strand
GAGGGTACGGTTGACAGTCCGCCTATCGCTCAAGAGATGCCGGTGATTGAAATTGAGATTGTCGCCGTTGAAGAAGAGTTGTTGAGCATGTACGGCGCAGACGGTTCGATCTACTTGGTCCCTGGGTACGCCTTCTTGGCGGCGCCAGAGTCGAGTTGGACACCGCGTTACTTGGTCTCGGCTTTACCTGATGAGTTCATCGAAGAAGAGGGCACCGATTCGGTTGACGTGCCTACTCCAGGTGTGGCCGAACCTTCAGCGCCCGAAACAACTGACCCAGACGCGCCAGTCGTTGAGCCGGCGACAATCACCCAAGACGCGGCCGATTCTTTGCTCGCAATGAGCGAAGATGAGGCCACAAAAATGGCAGCAGATAGAGGTTGGGAAGTGCGTGTTGGTCAGCGAGATGACGAAATGTATGCGTTGACAGCGGACTATCAATATCTCCGTGTGACCTTAACGATTATGGCTGATCAGGTGACTAAAGTCGACGTCGGTTAACGAACAGCGAACCCCCGAAATTTGGGCGGTAGTCTGCCCTGTGATATGTTCGACAATCTCGCCAATCGATTTGACGGAATCTTTCAGCGGATTCGCGGCAAAGGACGCCTGACTGAAGTCGACGTCGATGCAGTTCTTCAGGAAATCCGCACAGCACTTTTAGAAGCCGACGTCAACGTCACCGTTGTACGCAACGTTGTCGAGCGTATTCGCCAAGGTGCGATTGGAATCGAAAGTTCCAAGGCTCTTGACCCGAGCCAGCAAGTCATCAAACTTGTCAATCAAGAACTCACCAGTATTCTTGGTGGAGAAACTCTGAAGATTTCTTATGCCAGTCGTCCACCCACCGTGGTCGTGATGGCGGGTCTACAAGGTTCAGGCAAAACTACTAACTCAGCCAAGTTGGCAAAGTGGTTTAAGTCGCAGGGTCGTCATCCGTTATTGGTGGGTGCTGACTTACAGCGCCCAGCTGCTGTTGAACAATTACGTACACTCGGGCGACAAATTGATGTACCAGTATTCAGTGAACCTAGTGATCCGGTGACGACGGCGAGGCGCGGTCTCGCAGAAGCACGACGACTAGGCAAGGATGTGCTCATCGTTGACACCGCTGGTCGCCTGGCGATTGACGATGAGATGATGGCGCAGATTCGTCGCATTTCGGATCAGATTACACCGAATTACACCTTCTTGGTGATCGACGCAATGACTGGTCAAGACGCAGTCAATGTTGCGCAAGCTTTTCATAACACTCTGAACATTGACGGTGTGATCTTGTCCAAACTTGACGGCGATGCGCGCGGCGGTGCAGCGCTGTCAGTGAAAGAAGTCATCGGGAGACCGATCGCTTTTGCCAGTACTGGCGAAAAGTTGGACGCCTTCGAACAATTCCACCCCGATCGTATGGCGGGTCGCATTTTGGGGATGGGCGACATGCTCACGCTCATCGAGCAAGCAGAGCGAGCGTTCGAAAAAGATAAGGCTGAAGAGGCTGCCGCCAAATTAATGGATGGCGACTTCACCTTGGACGACTTCCTTGAACAGATGCAGTCGCTGAAGAAGATGGGGCCTTTGGGCGGGTTGATGGGCATGATGCCGGGAATGCCCAAAGAACTCAAGAACGCCAAAATCGGCGACGATGAACTTAAACCAGTTGAGGCCATCATCCGCTCGATGACGGCAGCCGAAAGGCGCCAACCAGAGATCATTAACGGCAGTCGCCGCCAGCGAATTGCCACGGGAAGTGGTCGATCCATCGCTGAGGTCAATCGATTGGTCAAGCAGTTCGGTGAAATGCAGAAAATGATGAAACGCATGGGTGGGATGACCACGGGGAAAAAGGGCAAGCGCAAGATGTCCTCAATGCCCGGTCTCGGTGGAACCGCCCCAGCAGTACCCGGGTTCGGTGAAGCGTCAGGTGGCGATGGTGGCTTTACTGGCTTCCCGCCAGCGCGCTGAACACGCATTATCTGGCTAAACCTCACCTTCGTCGGAGGGCTGGCGTTGGGGAAGGAGGACTTCTGGGTTAGCCTTGGCTGTCTGCTCGTGACTGGTTCCGAGCGTATGAGTCAGGAGTTAGCACCCAATGTCAGTCAAGTTACGCCTCACACGTGTCGGAAAAACTAAGCAGCCTTATTATCGCGTTGTCGCCAGCGACAGCCGTTCTGCGCGCGATGGTTCTTTTCTTGAAATTTTGGGACAGTACAACCCGCGTCTTGAGCCGTCGGTCATCACCATTGATAATGACAAGGTCGTTGCTTGGTTGATGAAGGGTGCTCTGCCTACAGAGCGTGTGAAAAAGTTGCTCGAAATTTCGGGTGCCTGGGCTCAGTTCACGGCTGCTCGCACTAAGTGATTCGGTCGGCAAGATGACTGATCCGAATGAAGTTTCCTCGCCCACAGCAATTGCTGTGTTAACACATGTGATTCGCTCAATTGTTGACGATCCAGAAGCCGTCAGTGTTGCTGAAACCGAAGGACGTCATCGTTTGCGTCTTGAAGTCAAAGTTGGTCCTGGCGATCTCGGTCGTGTGATCGGTCGCCGTGGTCGTACTGCTCAAAGCATCCGCACTCTCGTGCGCGCTGCTGCTGTCAAAGATGGACGCGAAGTCGACGTCGACTTCGTCGACTGATGTCGGCTCACGGAGTTTCCGTGATTGCTCATCATGTTCCCGAAGGCCTTTTAGAAGTAGGTCGTTTTGGTCGCCCTCACGGTGTCAAGGGGCAGATCTACATCAAGTTGTCAACGGATCGTTCTGAGCGCGTTCAAGTTGGCGCGCGTTTGTGGGCTGGTGAATGGTTTGAGGTAGTGGCCCGCACATCAATGGCCAATACTGGCGTTGATCGTTGGGTCGTGGGCTTAGCTGGTTTTGATGATCGCAACCGCATTGAAACTCTTGTCAATCGTGTTGTTTGGGCCGAGCCCATTGAAGACCCCGATGCTGTGTGGGTGCATCAGGTTATTGGAGCGACAGTCATTGATGCTCAAGGCACTGATCGCGGAATCTGTATTGCAGTGTTGAAGAATCCGGCGAATGATCTTTTGGAACTGGAATCAGGAGCGTTGGTTCCTGTGTTGTTCGTTGAGAATGTGACGGCAAGCGATGACGGCTCATTCATTGTAAAAATCAATCCGCCAGACGGTTTGTTCGAAGTTTTTGAGGATGCGAAGTAAACGTCATGCGAGTCGATGTCTTCACCATTTTTCCGGGAATTGTTAATGGCTTTTGTTCGGAGAGTTTGCTCGGTAAATCGCGTGAGAATGGTTTGCTTGATTTGCGTTGCCACGATGTGCGCGAGCACACCAGTGATGTCCATCGCACGGTAGATGACGCGCCCTTCGGTGGGGGAGCAGGCATGGTGATGCGCCCCGAACCGATATTTGCTTGCGTCGAACACGTTGACCCGCCTCGCCCATTATTTTTGTTGAGCCCCGGAGGACACCGTTTTGACCAAAAGCTGGCCGCCGAATTGGCTGCCACTCACAGTGCTCCCTCGGGGGGATTTAGTTTGCTCTGTGGGCGTTATGAAGGTATTGACCACCGAGTCCGTGAGCACCTCGTGGATGGCGAAATCAGCATCGGTGATGTCGTCCTCTCGGGTGGTGAAGTGGCGGCCTGCTTGATCATCGAGGCGGTCACCCGCCTTTTGCCAGGAGCCATGGGTAATGCCATGAGTTCCGTGACCGAGAGTTTTTCCGGCACGGGACTGCTGGAAGAGCCTCAATTCACCCGCCCAGCGGACTTTAGGGGCTGGGAGGTCCCAAACATCCTGCGGAGCGGAAACCACGCTCAGATTGACCGCTGGCGCCTCGCACAAGCCCTGCACCGCACCCTTGCGCAACGAAACGACCTGATTGAAGCCCGCCAAGGACTTTCAAATGATGAGCTCGCCTTGTTGGAAGAGTTCCCTGCTCTCCCGTATCCTTGACAAGCCGTGTCTGCGATCTTTCAAGGTCGTATGTCCCCGAAATATTTGAGGAACTTTCGCCATGAAGACCACCGACATAGTTGACCTACAAAACATCCGCACTGACATCCCAATGTTCGAACCTGGAGATGAACTCAAGGTTCATGTGCGCGTTGTGGAGAGCGGCAAAGAGCGAATCCAGATTTTTCAAGGCAATGTCATCGGCCGTCACGGGTCGGGCATTCAAGAGACCTACACCGTTCGTAAATTGAGTTACGGCGTCGGCGTTGAGCGCACATTCCCAGTGCACAGCCCAACAGTTGCCAAAATTGAAGTGATGAAGCGTGGCGACGTTCGTCGCGCCAAGTTGTATTACTTGCGTGACCGCACCGGTAAGGCTGCCAAGGTCCGCGAGAAGCGCGACTTCTGATTGCATTGGCCATTGAGCCCCTGTCTTGAGTACGACACATTGAGCACCGACGATCTCGAAGATTTTGAGGCTGATCGCGAACTCCATCTTGCGCAGGAGTATCAAGACGTAGCGGGAATGTTCCGTTACGCCATTGAAACCGAACGCCGGTTTTACTTGGCCAACACTGTCGAAGTCAACATTAAAGGCGATGGCGCTCGGCCACTCATTGAAGTGGAGTTAACAGACGCATGGGTCTGGGACATGTACCGCAAGAGCCGATTCGTCCCGAAGGTACGAATCCTCAGTTTCAAGGACGTCAACGTCGAAGAGTTGCCTCAGGACGACTTAATCCAAATCGACAAAGCCTAGAACTTGCTCACAATCAAAGTTTGGGAGCGTGGGGTGAGGACCTTGCGACGCAGTGGTACACCGACCACGGGTATGTCATCGTGCAACGTAATTGGCGTTGCGCCGATGGAGAAATTGACATCATTGCGATGATTGAAAAAACATTGGTGATGTGTGAAGTGAAAACGCGTGCCACGGCTGACTTCGGCTCTCCGGCATTGGCCGTTGGCATTGCCAAG
>SYDZ01000009.1 GCA_005801025.1 Actinomycetota bacterium | reverse complement strand
GTGTTGCCAGTTACACCACTCCCCAATGAATCCGCAGACTCACGAGAATTCCAATCCTAGGGGCATGAGCGACTTTCCCAAAACCCGCCGATGACTAGCTCACTAAAGATTCAACTCGCTCAAAACCCAGAACCCGACCCAAGGCCACGCCTGCTGCTTCTTGAAGATGGCGCTTGAAGTTATTCCAACCTTTCACTGGCCCCGTCTGAGTCGACGAGGTGGAAGCCTGAAAACCCAGTTCCTCGGCCATCAATCGCACGCGCAACGTGTGATATGGGTCGCTCACCAAGACAATTCTTGTGATGCACCGCTCACGGGCTAGGGCGGCCACATTTTGTAATGACTCCCAGGAAGAATGACCCGTATCTTCAGCGATGATCACGGCCACTGGAACCCCTTGCTCCACTAAATAGTTCGTTGAAGACTCGGCTTCAGTGAAACGGTCGCCCGGTTGATTGCCACCAGTCACGATCACCATTGGTGCCATGCGTTGATTCCAAAGTTCAAGGACATGATCAAGACGCGCTTGCAGTTGCGGAGACGGCCGACCGTCGTATTGCGCTGCCCCCATGACCACTATTGCGTCCACCGAACCCTGATGTTGCGATCGTCCAGTTGACCACACCTGAAACAGTGACACGGATAAATACATCACAATCAACATTGACAAGGCGGTGCAACATCCGAGTAATCGACGCCACCCGCCACGTCGCCACCATGTCGGAACTTTGAAAACTCGACGTTGCAAGGTCGACGTCAATGTTGTTCCAACTGGGGTGTCATCGAGAGTCCCGATGTTGTCCGCACCCATTTCAGTCATGCCCGGGCTAAACGCTCCACTGCGGCACGCAGTCTTCGCATCACTTGATCATGGCCCATCAGTTCTAAAGCTTCAAACAGAGGAGGGCCAATGGTTCGCCCCGTGATCGCCACGCGAATCGGGGCCTGTGCTTTGCCTAACTTGAGCCCACGCGCCGAGCCGGCAACTTCAACACACAACTTCAGCGAATCATGATCCCACGTCAGTCCAGTATCAAAGGCAGCAATCGCGTCATTCAACATTTCAACTGCATCTGTAGAAGCAAAAGTTTTACTCCACGACTGTTCATCAACAATGGGCTCATCTAAGAACAAAAAGTCAACGAGTTCTGACAATTCACTCATCACGACCAAACGAGTTTGTGCCAACGGTGCCATCACGCGAAACTTTTCCTCATCGAATTGCGCTGGCGTCCACGGCACATTGTCACCAGTCAGAAATGGCTGACTCGCATGTATAAATTCATCAACTGACATCGCCCGAATGTATTCACCATTAAACGACGCCAACTTTTTGAGATCAAAAAAAGCCGGCGAGTGATTGACATCTTCAAGTCGAAAATCTCTCTCTATGGTTGACCACGGAACAATTTCGACATCCCCCACTGGAGCCCACCCAAGGGTCATCAAGTAATTGATCATCGCCTCAGACAAAAAGCCCTCATCACGAAACTGCTCAAGGGCAACTTTGTCGCGACGCTTTGAGAGTTTCTTGCGCTGTTCATTGACTAATACCGGCACATGGGCCCACACTGGGGGTTGCTGACCTAATGCATCCCAAATCATCTGCTGCTTTGGCGTGTTAGGTAAATGTTCCTCAGCGCGCACCACGTGACTGATCCGCATGGTGATGTCATCGACAACATTGGCCAACAAAAACATCGGTGAACCATTGCCTCGCAGCAAGACGAAATCTTCAATCACTTCATTGGCGAATTCGACGCGACCGCGTACTAGATCATTGACAATGGTTTGTCCTTCGGGCACCCGAAAACGCAACACGCGTCCAGGTGCAGCCTCAAGTCCACGATCTCGCGAATACCCGTCGTAACCTTGTTTGCCGTTAACCTTGGCCCGCTCTTGAACTTGCTCGCCCGTGAGATCACAGTAGTAAGCCTGACCCTGCTCAAAGAGCCGGTTGGCGGCATCAATATGGGCCTGGGCGTATGCACTCTGAAAGTACGGACCCTCAAAAGTCGGGTCATCTTGACGAATCCCTATCCACGCCAGAGCGTCAATGATTCCCTGGGTCCACTCGGGCTGATTGCGAGCCTCATCGGTATCTTCAATCCGCAAAACGAATGTCCCACCGAGACGTTTGGCGAGCGCCCAGTTGTATAAGGCGGTACGGGCGCCTCCAACATGGAAAAACCCCGTGGGCGAGGGGGCGAAACGAAAACGCGGCGAAGAAGACATGACATAGTTACGCTATCGCGCGACGCTGAGGTGGAGTCGGGCACTAGTAGCGTCGCAGTATGACCCAACGCAATGTTCTCGGCGGCGACCTCACTCCCTGCTCCTTTGATCCGATGACTGGCTACTACCGCACTGGCTGTTGCGAGTCCCGGGGCGATGACCCAGGCATGCATGTTGTCTGCGCGGTGATGACCGACGAGTTCTTGGTGTTCAGCAAAGACCAGGGAAACGATCTCAGCACGCCGATGCCGCAATACGGATTTCCGGGCCTCAACGATGGTGATCAATGGTGCTTATGCGCTTCTCGCTGGCAAGAGGCTTTCGAGGCTGGGGTGGCGCCCAAAGTCATCCTCGCAGCCACTCACATGCTGGCTCTGGAGTTCTGTGACTTGGCGGACCTCCAACTTCATGCGATTGACTGATGCCCTCAGAACAGGCAAAAGATGTCGCGCAAATGTTGTTAAATCGCCGACATCAAGAGAGACGAATCACCAGTAATCGCAGCCACAAGTCCATCAGTGGCAGGCATCAATTGCTCACAAAAAAACCGTGCCGAAGCAATTCGCTCTGTCACACAGTCCGCGCCCACTTCATCTGAGGCTTGAATCGCAATGACGGCAGATTCGGCCAGCAAAAATCCCGCTGTCAAAGTGCTGATCAATCGCAGGTACGGAGTTGCACCGGACAATGAATCAATCGGGTTCCCTGAATGATCCGCCAACCAAGTCGTGGCCACACGAGTGGCTGACAAGGTTTTGGAGAGGGCTAGCCCAGTCGCATGAAGTTCACTATGTCCTTTGAGTTTTTCACACAATGCATCAATAGCACCAAGATGTCGCTTGACAACCTCGCCACCGCGCAAGCCAAGTTTGCGACCCACAAGGTCCATCGCCTGAATCCCATTTGTGCCTTCGTAAATCGTCGTAATTCGCGCGTCGCGGTAGTACTGAGCCACTCCGGTCTCTTCAATGAATCCCATGCCACCGTGAATCTGTACCGCGAGTCCCGTGAGTTCAACACCCATATCAGTGCCCCAACCTTTTGACATCGGCGTCAATAGTGCTGCCAAATCAGAAGCCCACTCGCGCTCGTTAAGATCCGGATGATGTGTAGCAACATCGAGACAAGCCGCGTTCCAATATGTCAAACGGCGCAGGGCTTCAACCGTCGTCTTCATTGTCAACAACATTCGCTTGACATCTGGATGATCAATGATCGGCGATGACTCGCCTGCTGGAGCGCCGGGGGCACGGCCTTGACGGCGATCCTTGGCGTATTGCAAAGCATGTTGATACGCCCGATCCCCGAGGCCTAATCCTTCGACACCGACCGACAGCCGAGCCTGATTCATCATCGTGAACATGTATTGCATGCCAC
>SYDZ01000069.1 GCA_005801025.1 Actinomycetota bacterium | reverse complement strand
AGTTTGACTGCCAACTGCTTGGCGCGGTGCTTTGTGCGTGTGAAGATAACGACGCGCTCGCTGCGTGCCAACTCGGCAACGGCTTCCAAGCGATTCGCATCATCAATGACCAGAACGCTGTGATCTAGAAGTACGGGTGCTTCAATTTCCGCAGCGTGCGAAACGGGGTTATTCAAGTAACGCGAAACAATGGCGTCAACTCCCCCAGCCAATGTGGCAGAGAACAACATCCGTTGTCCAACCTTTGGTGTGGCATCAAGAATCCGTTTGACCATCGGCAAAAAACCTTGATCTGCCATATGGTCCGCTTCATCAATAATCGTGATCTCTATGCGATCAAGCTTTGCGTCACCTTCACCCATGTGATCAACTAAGCGACCTGGGCAAGCCACAACAATTTCTGCACCAGCGCGTAAACCATCTCTCTGAGGTCCATGACCCACACCACCAAAAACGGTGATCACGCGGAGTCCGCAGGCTGTCGCCAAAGGATCAATGACTGCTGCGACCTGACTTGCGAGTTCACGTGTCGGAACAAGAATCACAGCGCGGGGGCGGTTGGCCTGACGAGCAACCTTGGTAGTTGCCAAACGAGCAATCAAGGGCAAGGCGAAGGCGAGTGTTTTTCCTGATCCCGTACGTCCTTGGCCCAAGACATCGCGACCAGCCAACGAGTCTGGCAACGTGACGCTTTGAATCGAGAACGGCTCGGTGACTCCACCAGCAGCGATGATGCCGGCCAAATTCGCAGGAACGCCAAGTTTGACGAATTCATTATCGGGACCAACTTCGACTGCGATCACCGAAGGCTTCTTGGGAGCGAAATTTGAAGCGGCAGTTGCGCCGCCATCAGGACGAAAACCGCGACGGTCGTCGCGACGCGCCGAGGACCTTTTACGGGACTGATTATTGGGCTTGGTGCGCGCCTTACCTGCGGTGGCACGGCCACTTGAAGCTGCACCAGCAGTTTTAGAGGTACCGTCGGACCGACGTCGGGGCGTGGTCGCACGACCAGTTGAAGTGGATGGGGACATGAGGGATGTTTCCTTTGACAGGTGCCGCGAACCTGTCTGGGATGACACGCATCGCTCGGACGAACCTTCGTCCCGGCTGCCTTACCCTACCCGCAGCACCGTCACAAACGGGTGGATCTATGAAATCAGGGTGAGTCCGCGCATGTCACCTTCGGCACGCCATTGCTCGAGGACCTGCACAAAGGCCACAGGGCCGCCTCCGTAGCTAGCGCTTTGCACGCTGCGCGCAGCGGGCTTTCCCTCGTTGTTGTAGTAACCGGGAGTACACGATTCCAAAAACTGGATGTTGTTCTGAGACAAAGAAATAATCCGCTGCACCCACCACTCTTCAGATTCTTCTGTGACTTCAATGCGCTTGATGTCATTCGTTTGGGCGTGCTCCAGAATGTGCGCAATATGCCGCGCTTGTTCTTCAAGCATGTGCGGGAAGTTGACAGTGAAACCTGACTGCACCCCACTCACAATGAAACAGTTCGGAAACCCATGACTGTGAAACCCGTGAAAAGTACGCGCCCCATCTTGCCAATGCTCAGTGAGTGACTTGCCGCCGATTCCATAAATCTCATAACCAGCACGACGACTGAAGTTTGTTCCCACCTCAAAACCAGTTGCGTAAATCAGACAGTCAACTTCATACTCAACGCCCTTGACGACGACACCTTTTTCAGTGACGCAGTCCACGCCTAGACCATCGGTGTCAACTAATTCAACTGTCGGCCGATTGAACGTCGCCAAATAATCATCATGGAAACATGGTCGTTTACAGAACTGTCGATACCAAGGTTTGAGATGTTCAGCCGTACTGGGATCGCTGACTATATTTTCCACACGGGAACGAATCTGTTCCATCTTTTCAAAGTCAGCTAGTTCAAGATTGCGCGCCAAACCTTCTGGTGAAAGATCGGGACTCGCATCTTGGCGTAAGCGAATCAACAAATTGCCAATGATGTCGGTCCAACCGTCATTGACTAAGTCAACTTCAGCGAAACCTCCACTCACTAAGGCATTAAAATTGTTCATCCGCTCTTTTTGCCAACCCGGTTCGAGACTCGCAGCCCATTGTGGATCTGTTGGGCGATTATTTCGCACATCAATTGACGAAGGGGTGCGCTGAAAAACAAATAATTGGTCGGCACTCGCTCCAAGATGGGGCACACACTGAACAGCGGTCGCTCCAGTTCCAATAATTCCGATGCGCTTACCTTTGAGTTTCGTTAAACCGCCGTTTGAATCACCACCGGTGTACTCATAATCCCAACGACTGGTATGGAAAGTGTGGCCCTTAAAGGTTTCAATGCCTTTGATGCCTGGCAACTTTGGGCGATGTAGCGGCCCATTGGCCATGACCACATAACGGGCGCGCATTTGATCGCCACGATTAGTACGAATAATCCAGCGCAACTGCGCCTCATCCCATCGCAGTTCAGTGACTTCAGTTTGTAAACACGCGTTGCGATAGAGATCAAAATGTCGAGCGATGGCCCGACTGTGCTCCAAAATCTCCGGTGCCTGAGAATACTTTTGAGTCGGGATGTAGCCGATCTCTTCTAACAATGGCAGGTAGATATACGACTCCACATCACAGGCTGCTCCTGGATAGCGATTCCAATACCACGTGCCACCGAAATCGCCACCCTTTTCAATCATCCGAATATCTTCAATGCCTGCTTCACGCAAACGCGCGCCTGCCAACAACCCGCCGAAGCCGCCGCCAATAACGGCCACCTCTACTTCGTCAAAAAGTGGCTCGCGAGTAACAGAATCCATATATGGGTCGTGAAGATATTCGGCGAAGTCAGAGATGTCGGTGTACTGCTCGTTACCTTCGGCGCGCAAACGCTTATCACGTTCAAACCGATATTTCTGACGCAATTCTTGTGGATCAAATTCTGTCGTCGTCATCATTCCTCCAATGAGATCAAAAATTACTTCAACAAACTCAATGAATCATGATCAAGACATAAATATCCATATTGCGTAGCCATCGTCACGAAAAGATCATCCCCGCGTTCAGTACGCGCCGCCATTGAGGTAGCCAGGACAGTGATAATCAGACCCCATAGGGCTCCAAAGCGATAATCCCGCCAACAGGTTGCCTGGTCATAGGTCACGCCAGCAGCATTCAATTTGGAACGATACGAATCCACAAGTTGTTGTTCCACCTTACGTCGCAGTTCAGGTGAAAAACTTCCTGCGATCATGTAGGCAACGTCCACCATGCCGAGACCCTCGTTGGCGGTTTGCCAGTCGACAACGACCAATGGCGGAGCACCTGGACTGCGAGCAAACAAAAAGTTATCCGGACGAAAATCATAATGAGCCACCGTCAATGGACTTCCTGAGCCAAGCGCCCAGGCACCGACCATCGGGGCAAAGTCTTCAATGACTTGACGAATGGGCAACTCAAGACGCGATCCCAAGCGCTCAGTGAAGGCGGGTAACAAGAGGCCGTAAATCATCGCTAACTGCATCGAACGTTCTTCGGGGGTGGAAGGGTTGGCACCCGATTGCGCAAGGGTCGGATCGCCCCAGCGCGGAGCATGTAAGAGAACAGCTTGATCAATCGCCAACTCTGCTTCAGCCATTGTCAGACCAACGAACTGATCACCTTGCTCGGAGCCTGAAAGATCCTCCATGATCAAGCAGAACTCCTGGGCTTCAAGATTGAGCGCCGCGTGATAACACTTCGGAGCACGGATCTTTACTGTGGGTGCGATACGGGTGTAAAAGTTGTGCTCGGTGACATACGCGCTTCCTCCAAAACCAGTCGCCCGCGCAGTTGCATCAAACGAAGGAAACTTTCCCATCACCGTTGATGGACGACCACTCGGATCATCCCACGTCAGGCTGAAGCGGGCGTTGCAACCTGTTTGCCCAGTACCAACGAAACCCTCAAATGTGCACTGAGTAATGGTTGCCTCGCCCCGTACTCCCGAAGCCTCTAATGCCTGGTTCATCCACGCAGCATCGATGGTCGTTGGATCACTACGAATATCAAGAATTTCCCCCACGTGACAACCGTAGACGCAAAACTCTCTAGCCTCCTAATGGTGAGTCTTGTCTCAGGAATTCGAGTCGGTGTTCAACTACCCGAGGTGGAGCGTGAGGTCCGTTGGCCGGAATATGTCGCCATGTCGCAGGCTGCCGAAGAGGTCGGATTTGATTCCATGTGGGCTGGCGATCACCTCATCTATCGTGACGCTGGGCAACCAGAGAGCGGTCCATGGGAGGCGTGGACGCTGCTAGCAGCCTTGGCCAGTGTGACAACCACGATTGAACTCGGACCCCTTGTCGCCTGCCTCGGTTTTCATCCCCCAGCCGTCATTGCCAAGATGGCGGCCAGTGTTGATGAGGTCAGTAATGGACGATTAATTCTCGGTGTCGGTGCGGGATGGAACCAACCAGAGTTCACGGCTTTTGATATTCCCTTTGATCGCCGAGGGGCGCGATTTGAAGAAGCCTTCAAGATCGTTCAGACATTGACATCGGGTGAGCGATGCACATTTCTCGGCGACTTTCATCAAGTGCACGATGCAATTCTCCTGCCAACTCCATTGCGTTCAATACCTTTGATGATTGGTTCGATCGGCGAGCGAGTCCTCCGCGCGGCATTGCCGAAGGTGCAGTGGTGGAACACATGGTTTGATTGGTACGCCAATAATGCCGACGGCTTCAACACCCTCAATCAACGCATTTCAAAAATCGCCACCGAAGTTGGACGTGACGATCAGACATTGTTAAGAAGCGCATGCCTACTCGTCGTGACAGAAGGTTCGGCGGGTGAACGACCAGTTCCCACCGATTACCACGCCGCCACACTCGCTAATGTGCGCCAACAGATCATTGAGTTGCGAGATGCAGGCGCT
>SYDZ01000068.1 GCA_005801025.1 Actinomycetota bacterium | reverse complement strand
GTCTGTCAGAGATGGGTGCTGACGTCAAGCGTTACAAAAAGCCGACATTCACCAAGCCGGCACCTGTCGACCTACGACATGAAATTTCCATCAACTGCCAAGTGATCATTGAAGCACTTGCCGATTGAGGCAGTTGTACGTCGTGCAGTGTGCACGACATTGTGGATCTAGAGCGTCGGGGTATTCCCGGCGTATTTGTGGCGTCTTCTGAATTCATTTCCGCTGCCGATGCTCAGTCAAGATCTTTGGGTTTTCCCGATGTGGCAAGAGTCTTTACACCTCACCCCATCCAAGATCGCACCGACGACGAAATGCGGGTCTACGCCGACGCTGCCCTTGAAGAAATTGTGGCTGCTATTACGCGCGGCTAATAAAGAGGTGATTACGGCAAGGAAAGTTCGCCATTTTGACGAATCACCAAACCTTCATCGACGAGATTCACTACCAATCGTTCTGCTGTTGCAAGTGGGCGATCCATAATCTCTGCCACTGCGTGAATGGGCACAGCACACTCTCCGAGTTGCTTCATCAATCGCCCACGGGCTTGGCGATCTGAACCAGCGAACTTGGCCTGGGCGACACTCACCCCAGCCGAACCCACACTTGGGTCGGTGCCAGTCCCACGCCAGCGACATTTCTCACTCAGCGGACACTCATCGCACGTAGGTTGTGGACGACAAATAGTTGCACCCAGGTCCATGAGCGCTTGATTCCATAGCCACGCTTCTCCTTGTGGAACCCAATCATCGGCCAGTTGCTGAGCATCACGAGCCTTCAGAGTTCTTCCGTGAAACCTTGCGAGTACTCGCGCGATATTGGTGTCAACTACGGCCGCATCCTCTTCAAATGCAAAAGCCAAAACAGCTCGCGCGGTATACGGGCCGACACCGGGCAATGCAAGTAGTTCATCAAGCGTGCTCGGCGTGAGACCATCATGTTGCTCAACAATGACTCGCGCGGCGGCTTGCAGATTTCGCGCTCGACGCGGATAACCGAGACCCTGCCAGAGACGCAGAACATCACCCAAGGGCGCCTCAGCACAATCGGCAGGTGTGGCAAATGCGTCAATAAACATCTGCCACTTCGGCATGGCACGACTAACCCCAGTTTGTTGCAGCATTACTTCGCTAACAAGGACGTGCCAAGGATCGCGCGTATCACGCCAGGGTAATTGTCGCAGTCTCGGAGTGATCCACGAAAATATTGATGCGTGAAGACCAGTGTGGTCGCTCACAGAAGAAGCAACTTTCAGGCTTCGCCCCAAGCGGCATCCCCGTTGTAGGGACGCTCACGACTCGGAGCAAACTCTCGCTTCCAAACCATCACCCGACGACGGAAGTAACACACTTCTTTGCCATCTTGGTTAAAGCCTTTGGTCTCAACGGTGACGATGCCACGATCATTCTTTGACTTGCTCTCTTGCTTATCAAGTACCCGAGTTTCGGCGTGAATCGTGTCCCCATGAAAGGTCGGAAACTTATGCTGCAAAGTCTCCACTTCAAGATTGGCGATTGCTGCTCCACTGACATCAGGCACGCTCATACCGAGTACTAAAGAATAGACCAAGTTGCCGACGACAACATTGCGGCCCTGAACACTCTTTCCAGCAAACCAATCGTTGGTATGCAATGGATGGTGGTTCATAGTGATCATGCAAAACAAATGATCGTCATATTCGGTAATGGTTTTTCCTGGCCAATGGCGGTATACATCGCCAATCACAAAATCTTCTAGGCAACGGCCAAATGGGCGCTCGTGAATAGTCATACCTAGAAACTAGTCCTGCTGACGCCGAAAGTTTTCGGCAGAACGAATCTCTTCCTCAGATGGGGTGCGAATTTGACCAGTTCTTTCCTTACCTGGGAAGCGTTCGGAGAAGTCCAATATCCGCTCATCATCCGAACCCGCCGTCGCCACGACATTTCGCAATGGCTCAAGTCGGTTGCGGTCAATAGCCCACGGACCGATTCGCAAAGACAAATACGTCAGACCACCAATCAATATCGGGAGCCAAAATTGAGCCACTCGGTAGGAGACGACCCCGACGACGGCTGTCGCCCTAGTAAGACCAAATCCGACCAAGACTGGAACATAGGTCCCTTCGACTAAACCCAGTCCCCCAGGTGTAAGAGGAATAGCAGCCAGCACATTGGCCAAACCAAAGGCGACGATCAATCCATCAAAAGTCAGCGATTCACCAAAAGCGCGGAGAAAAACCCACAGTGCAGCGGCGTCAATCAGCCAGTTAGCGGTAGCCCAACCAACGAGGCGCCGCAACATTACCTTGTCACCCGACAATTCTTTCATTCGTCCACCGATATGACGCACTGCTTCGCCTGCGCGTTCCTCATTCAAGTGCAATCGACGCGCAATAGAGCGGAGAATTTTTTCTGACCGCTCTTGACCCTCAATCAACCCAAAGAGGATTGCCACGGCGATGCCCATTAAAATAACTCCGGCGATAGCAGCTGTTCCATAGACGGGGTTCACTCCGCGCAATGGGATTGAAACAATCAATCCACCCCACAAAATAAAGTTCAGAACAACTGCTGAAGTCAAGCCCGCTGTGGCCAATGCAAATCCAGCATCTGGACCTGGCACTCCTGAGGCCACCATCAGACGGAAGCCGAGCGCCGAACCAGCAGCACTTCCTCCAGGCACCAAACTTGATAAGGCGCGCGTCGACAACTGAATCCGAAACAGGTGCAACACCGACAGGTGGTGCCCAACTGGTCCGAGCGCAGCGCGAGTCATCACGGAATAACAGAACAGGGCAACTATTTCAAGAGCGAGTCCAAGTACCAAGAGTTCCGGACGGACATCGCTCAGTTGATCCACGGCATTACGTAATCCCGGAATGTTGAGAATGAGAAAATAGACAACGAGCAAGGTGGCAAGACCCTTGAGCATTCTGATCGTTGCGCGTTGGCGGGATCGTCGCAAACCCTGCTTGTTTTTCATGATCCCTGACCTCAGTGGAGGCACCACTTGCTCCCCACCAAATTCACTGGACATACCTATGTTCTAGCAGTTCACCGAGTCCCGCAACGGCAATCTTCATATTCGTCAGGGAGCGAAAGCCCCCACAACTCGGGCTAATTGCAGGTCAAGAAAAGGCTGTGTTTCAGCGACCCATTTCCCCAAATGCACGACGACAAGATCGTATTGAGGCACAACAATCGTTCGCTGACCCTCATACCCCTGAGCAGACATGGCCCCCGCCAGCGATTTCCAAATCCACCAATGCTGTCCGTAGCCATGACCACTTTCAATATCAACGGCATGCTGCCGTCGCGCAGCATCAACCCGATCTCGCGACAATATCTGGCCGCTTTCGCACTCTCCACCGCGTAGATACAAATATCCGAAACGGGCAAAATCACGGGCTGTGGCATACACATAAGAAGACCCGATAAAAGTTCCTACCTCATCAAACTTTGCAGTTGCCGAATGCATCCCTAGCGGCAGAAAAATTCGCTGGTTCAAAAAGTGCTCAAGACTTGTTGTGTCCAACAAATCCTTCATCAGGCCACAGAGAATATTGGTTGAACCTGATGAGTACGACCAAACACTTCCCGGCTCATGTTTGAGTGGTCGGGACCTGGCGTATTGAGCAACATCGCTTGAACCGCTACCGAAGAGCATGTCTAGGACATCAGATTTACTCTGACCCGATTCATCGACAACATACTCCTCAACAAAATCTAGGCCGTCACGCATTTCTAACAGATGGCGCCAAGTTATCTTGCTGCGTTGATCACCCGACCATTCAGGAATCGCTACTGGTGAATCAACATCTATGCCCATCTCGTCAAGGAGTATCGCCAAGACGGTTTGAGTAATGCTCTTGGCCATACTCCAAGAAATCAATGTCGTATCGCGATCGACGGGACCACCTGCGCCGAACGCTGTGTCAGGTTGAGTGCCGTAACGCTCAAGAACTAATTTCCCACAATGAATGATCACCGTCGCTAACGAAATGCCTTTACTCGCTGGTGGATTTACTCCGTGATCAAACAACTCACCAAGGGCACTACTGATCTCACCATCTTTGACACTTGGGCTGAGGTCCCCAATGATCCACTCCCTCGTCGGCCAAGCAACACTTGGCGGCTGCGGTGGAAATGGAAATAGTTCGCTCATAAAAAATCCTCAGATGAAGAATTATGACGCCTTGAAGTGACCTCGAGATTGCGCAACTTGCCATCAACTTTTGGCGCTGGACTCGAAGCGATGCGCACAGCCTCCTCGACAGAAGTCGCGCGGTTCATCATCGCTCGATAGTTCTCCTTGACAAAGCCAGTTGAAAACATGTGCTCAAAGGCTTCAAAGAGCCGCGCGTAGTAACCGGTTCCATCCAGAAAGACAACCGGCTTCGTGATCAGCCCTAGTTGATTCCATGTGAGAATTTCGAACACTTCATCAAACGTGCCGAATCCCCCGGGCAAAACTATAAATCCAACTGAGAGTTCCTCCATGCGGGCCTTGCGTTCGTGCATCGAGTTCACAATCTCTAATGTCGTGAGTCCTTGATGGGCGGTTTCAGCCTTGACGAGATGCTCGGGAATCACGCCATGCACTTGACCGCCGCTGTCGAGTACTGAGTCGGCAATCAGGCCCATCAGCCCAATGCGACCGCCTCCATAGACCAAGCCATGTCCTCCGGTCACTAATGCCGACCCCAGAGCCACAGCCTCGGCAGCAAACTCCGGGGTTGAACCAGCGCTGGAACCACAATAAACACCTATATTGCGACCCATTGCCTGCGTTGCCATGTCATAAGCCTGACACATCACGAGGTAACTGGAATGGGCTCAACTGGAGGTGACGCTTGACCATGACGAGACTCAGAGTTGAGGGACCTCCGACTTCCCGCGTGTATCCCACAGATGGGTAGCGTTTCATCCATGAGTTCGCCTTGCGTCACCCCCGACTTGCAGACCGCCGCTGAGGTCATTGATCTCTGTTCACGGGTCGTGACCCAAGGACTTCGTCAACTTTCTGCCACTGGTGGAGCGGACAAACATCAAGTCTTGGCCTATGACTTAGCCCATGCCGCTTCGGCAGTTGAGACTGCGCGTTCACTTCTTGATTACGGCTCCAAGGGCGACCATGAAGGTCAAATCGCTTGCGCCTTTACGGCCGATATGGCTCACGAGTTGATGACAAAGTTAATTGGTCGCGAAGCACTATGGGGACTCGACGCAAACCCGTTAGCCGCAACCTTGCCGTTCATCACCGTGTATCGGGATCCAGAATTCATAGCATCGCTGGCCGATGTTCAAGGGCCACGGCACCTAGATGATGACTTTGAAATGGTGCAAGACACCTTTCGTGCCTTCACCGACAAAGTGATCTCTCCGCGTGCCGAACATGTGCACCGCTATAACGAAGATGTTCCCGAAGAAATCATTAGTGGTCTCGCCGAGATGGGTGCTTTCGGCCTATCGGTACCTGCCGAATACGGTGGTTTTTCCGAAGGTGGTCAAGGTGAATATATGGCCATGGTGGTGGCTACCGAAGAACTCAGTCGAGGCAGTTTGGGTATCGGTGGATCATTAATCACGCGTCCCGAAATCTTGACTCGCGCTTTAGTGAAGGGTGGCACCGAAGCCCAGAAGCAAGAGTGGCTTCCGAAATTAGCAACCGCCGAAGTGATGGTTGCGGTCGCCGTCACCGAACCCGACTATGGCAGTGACGTGGCTGGCATCAAAGTGACTGCCGTGCCTGCAACAGGACCCGAAGGCCAAGCCGGCTACGTCATCAATGGTGTGAAAACATGGTGCACCTTCGCCGGCCGAGCAGATGTTTTGATGCTCTTGGCACGTACTGATCCAGACCGCTCAAAAACTCACCGTGGTCTCAGTCTGTTTATTGTTCCTAAACCTTGGGGCGACGCTCACGGATTTGAGTTCACACAAAATGTTCGTGACGATGGCTCTGTCGGCAAGATGGAGGGTCGCCCGATTGACACCATTGGTTATCGTGGCATGCACTCCTACGAAATCGCCCTAGAAAACTGGTGGGTTCCCGCCACCAACTTGATTGGTGAAGAAGGTGGGCTCGGCAAAGGCTTCTACTACCAGATGGAAGGCTTTGAGAATGGGCGATTGCAAACTGCTGCTCGCGCCGTGGGTGTCATGCAAGCTGCCTATGAGGCTGCATACGACTACGCCAACAACCGCACCGTCTTTGGCCACAACGTTGCCGAGTACCAACTCACGAAGGTCAAGTTAGGTCGCATGGCCGTTTTAATTCAGGCTGGTCGACAGTTCGGTTACGAGGTCGCAAAGTTAATGGCCAAAGGCGAAGGCACGACGGAAGCCAGCATGGTCAAGGCTTATGTCTGCAAGGCTGCCGAGTGGGTCGCCCGTGAAGCAATGCAAATTCACGGTGGCTACGGATACGCCGAAGAATATTCGGTCAGTCGCCTTTACGTCGATGCACGAGTTTTGTCAATCTTCGAGGGTGCCGATGAGACATTGTGCCTCAAGGTCATTGCTCGTCGATTACTTGACAATATTCAGTGACGCTGATGCACCATCACG
>SYDZ01000067.1 GCA_005801025.1 Actinomycetota bacterium | reverse complement strand
GTCGACACGGAGTAGTGGTGCGTACTCCCGATCTTCTGGCTTCTGGCTCAGATGCGAGATTAGAAGAATGTGCTCAAAGCCATGGAGGCTTCGCAGTGCGATTGGGCATAAGTTCGGTACGCGGTCTTGGTGCCGAGTTGGCTCAACAGATAGAAGATGAGTCATCATTGAATGGGGATTATGCGGATGTCGAAGATTTAGTGCGACGGGTTGATGATCTGACATTGCCGCAACTTGAAGCGATGGCTACGGGTGGTTTATTTGGTGAATGTTTCGGTCTTGAGAGACGCTCTGCTCTGTGGGCTGTAGGTGCTGCTGCTCAATCACGTCGTGATCGTTTGCCAGGTCTAGCGACAGGCACGCAGGCCCCAACGCTGCCAGGTATGCAGCCAATTGAAGTAGCGATTGCTGATATTTGGGCCACGGGTGTTTCGCCAACTGGGCATCCCACAAAGTTCTTACGCGAGCAACTTCATGAGATGGGGGTAGTGCCCGCAGATCAATTGCTGATCGTTGAGCAAACCAAGGTGTGGATCGCTGGTCTAGTGACCCATCGCCAACGTCCAGGTACGGCTCAGGGCGTTACCTTTATCAGTCTTGAAGATGAGACTGGACTGATGAATGTGATTGTTTCTGTTGGATGTTGGAAGAGATTTCGCGCCGTGGCTCGTGGGGCTGGAGCACTACTCATTCGCGGACGTTTAGAACGTGTGGAAGGAGTGGTCAATATCATCGCCGAAGTGATCGCCCCATTAACGGTTCCAGCGACAATGAGTAGTCGAAACTTCAGATAGAACTATTTTGATGCTGAAGGAGAAGTAGTAGCAGCGGCTATGCCAAGAGCGATGAACACTGTGCCGGCCACATAGCGCTGAACAAAGGGCAATGTGCGTCCTCTCAGCAACACTCCCCGTAAAGCACTTGCCGTGAGGGCGTACATTCCATCGGTGAGACAGCCAATGAAGACAAAAGTGCTACCTAAGACGAGGGCTTGGGACCAGGCAGCTCCCTGATCAGCATCAATGAATTGTGGAAGATAGGACAAAAAGAACAGGGCGACTTTGGGGTTCAAGGTGTTAACAATGATTCCTTGGGTAAATGAGCGTCGCAGGGAAATAGATGTCGAATCACTGGCGATCTGTTGTGGATGACGCAGCAATGTTCGAATACCAACAAGGATCAAATAACTAGCACCTAAAAGTTTGACGATATTGAATGCCGTTGCCGATGTTGCGAGGATGGCAGACAGACCAACTGTTGCTGCTATGACGTGAACGAAGTTTCCGAGTTCAAGACCTGCAACTGCTGCAAGCCCAACTTCTCGACCATCCGACACGCTGCGATTGAGGACATAGATAACCGCAGGCCCAGGGATCAGTAAGAGAGCAACCGAGGCAACAGCAAAAGTGATGATGGAATGAAGATCGGGCACGAGTGAACTCTAGACCTCAACGTCAATGGGATGAGTAGGTATGCCTTGCTCAACAATGTTTTGTATGTGTTGCAAGAGTCGTGCGGGAGCAAAAGCTGTCCCAGATGCAAGTGCGATTTCGGTGATATTCCACCAGCGCAGTTCAAAGACATATTCGGCGTTGAGAGTTGGCCAATCCCATGTTGGTTGGGGTGCGAAAGTTGACGGGACCTCGACAAGATGAATGTGCTCACGCTGTCCATCCCACTGGCCATTGATAAATGGGATTTGGTGCTCTCGGGTCCAAATATGCGGACCGATATCGGCGTGGTGTAAACCGACCTCCTCAACGAGTTCGCGGCGCAATGCTGCGACATGGTCTTCACCAGGATCAAGACCGCCACCTGGTAGGGCCCAGCGTGTACCAGTGGGAAACTCAAAGCGCACCAAAAGAACTTGCGTCTCGGGGGTGATGATGAGCGCGCGAACTGCTTGACGAATCCGCAGTTCACTCGGTGGGTTGCTCATTGAGCCCATCATTCATCATGCGGTACATCTCATAAATGGACGTGCAGTCTTCGCACATTGGCAACTTCTTGGGATCGCGCGAGGGAACCCAGACATGGCCGCAGAGGGCTTCTAATGGCGATCCATAAATGCGCGCTTCCATGACCTTGGCTTGGGCGCTCTCGCCAGGTTCAACTTTGACGATATGCGCGCTGATGGGTTCGCCAGTTTGCGTGGTTTCATCAAGACGTGTGTCGAGGTCGGTGGATGATGAGGGATGGGTGGAAGAAAGGCTGGGAGTGGTTGAACTTTGAACCATGACATAAGTCAAGCAGATGCCTACACTCAGGGTATGCCTGCGTACGACTTCCGTTGCCGAACATGTGAGACCACTTTTGAAGTTCGTCGCCCCATGGCCGAGGCAGGCGACCCAGCCACATGCCCAGATGGTCACGAGAATGCCGTCCGTCTGTTGTCGGTCTTTGCCTCGGTGGGTGCTGCTGCTGGATCTGTGACCCCTGCCCCCGCTCCTCGCTTTGGCGGAGGCTGTGGCTCGGGTTGTGGCTGCGCACACTGATTTCATGACCTGACGGAGTACACGTTGTGCGTGTGAGGTAGCTTTTTGGCATGGCTTCTTGGATTGTGAACGTGATCGTGGCCGGCACAGCGATCGGAATCGGAGCGATCGGTACTCAGTTGATTGGCGAGGCTTCTAAAGCTAAGCCCATTGCCATCAAGGTTCGTAAAGGTCGACAGCGTTAAAAAAGTTCACAAAGTGTGGCGTCTGAGTCGATCAATCGGGCCATTCATGAGGGTCGCCGAACTCGGCGGGGATACTGCGAATACTGCGGCTCGTCAACACGAACCAGTCAACAAGTTGCACGCCGTGGCTCTTTAGCCAAGCGTTGGAGATTTGGTATTGGAGATGGTCATCGTCGTCCATGATGTCGTGTTGACGCACTGAGTAGAGGACAACATAAGGAGTTTCGTCGGCGTCAAGGCAAAACTCAAGCATGTCACGGATGTTACTGAGGTAGTTGGCGCCACTCTCAAAGAGCAGAACACCGTGACCAATATAAGCGGGGTCAAGAGGAATGACGATCAGGTCATCGGTCGTTGATGCGACCTGCAAGGCGCGACCTAGATGAGCAGCGATATCAGCCGATGAAATGGGATCAACGCCACATGTGGGGATTGTGGAATCTGTTTGGTTATTGAATTGGGACATGAGGGACCTTCCGGTCGCGGCGGGTATGCGCCGAGATTGACGAGGGGAAGTCGCAAAGAAAAATTACTGCAGGGGTAAGGCGGACAATGCTGGTTTAGCCAACAAGTATGACGCTGGCAATGAGAGAGCCCACAATCACCACGACTGGGGCGAGATAACTCAGCCACCATGGCTGTGGTTTTGACGGCGGCGCAAGCATCACACTGCCGCAGAGAGCGCCAGCGAGAATGCCTCCAACATGCCCACCAATCGAAATTCCTGGAATCGTAAAAGTCAGGAGCAAGTTGATCATCAAGGTTGCACCAATACCGGTCTGAAAAATATTGATATTGCGACGATGCATGCTGATTGCTGTTGCCCCCATGAGACCGAAGACCGCACCAGAGGCTCCGCCGTGTAGTCCAGTGCTGTTTGCATCGATCAGTAGTACACCGAGTGATCCACCCAACAAACAGGCGAAGTAAAGCAGACCGAACCGCAGACGTCCTAGCGGGCCCTCAAGAATATTTCCTAACTGGTAGAGCAGATACATATTCATCGCAATGTGCAGAATGCCGAAATGCAAGAACCCTGATGTCACAAGGCGATACCACTCATGGTTATACAACAAAATCAACTTATTGAGACCAAGGTCAACTTCGCGCGACGAAACTTGATTGCCGAATCCTGCGGCGCTGCTATCACCAATGAGCACCCAAAGAAAAACGGCCACATTGATCGCTATGAGAACGCGAGTTACTAAAGCCTGCTGGGTGGCGTTCCAATCTTTAGCGCGCACTGTTGGAGCGGGGCGGGAGGCTTTAATGCAATCTGGGCAATGACTACCGATTGTTACTGGCTGGAGGCAGTCGCCGCAGGCCGGACGGGCGCAACGAGTACACGAGCGCCCAGTGGGCATATTGGAGTGGCGATAACAACGGGGGAGAACTGGGGGTGCGAAATCAGACATAGTGGTAACTCAAACCGTAGTGGTTGAGATACCAAAGTCATTGGCAGCAACAGGGCGTCCGATGCGATAACCCTGCATAAGATCACATCCCAAGAGTCGCAATCGAGAGATTTGGGCATCGGTCGTGACCCATTCGGCGATCACCGCCATATTCAAACTATGTGCCAATTGAATAATACCGCGCACGATCGGGTCATCATTTTCGTCCTCGCCCATTGAGCGGACAAATGAGCCATCCAGTTTGAGGAAATCGGCAGGGCATACACGCAAATGCGACAGCGACGAATAGCCGGTGCCAAAGTCATCAATTGACAGACGAAATCCGAAGCGCTTCATTGACTGCAATGTTCGCAGAGTCGAACCAGAATCCTGAATCAGCATTTTTTCATTGAACTCAAGAGCAATGTGTTGGGCTTGAAGATCTGCATTCTTGACCGCCGCTAATGTTTTTTCCACGAATCGTGAATCACCAACTTGGCGCGGTGAAACATTGACGTGCAATACGAATTGACGGTCAACACGCTTATCGTTGAGCCATTGACGCAGATCTGTGCAGGCCTGTCGCACGACCCATTCACCAATCGGAACGATCATTCCAGATTCTTCGGCTAAGTCAACGAATGATGAGGGGGTCAATAACCCCAAGGTCGGATGCCGCCAACGCAACAGTGCTTCTGCGCCGACAACCCTCAGTGAATGGGGAGATAAAACTGGTTGATAGACGAGATGTAATTCGTGATTAGCCAACGCCAACTCAAGTGAGGCTGACAATATGGCGCGATCCCTGGCGGAATTGCGCATGTTGTCGGTGTATAACTCGCAGCGTGAGCGACCCCGCGTTTTGGCGTAATACATAGCGGTATCAGCGTTGCGCATCAGAGCGATTGCGGCATCCAGTAAATTTGACTCATCACTTTCGCCACGACTCATGACAACGCCGAGACTGGCACCAGTGACGACCTCAATACCTTGTAATAGGATCCGACCAGTGACTGCTTGACGGACGCGCTCGGCGAGATCGAGAGCCGCTTCTTCATCTGTGAGGCCTTCGCATAAAATAACGAATTCGTCGCCCCCGATGCGTGCAACGAGATCACCAGGGCGGGTCGCCGAGACTAAACGACGGCCGATTGTGGTGATCAGTAAATCTCCGTTTTCATGGCCGATACTGTCATTGACATCTTTGAGTTTGTCAATATCTAGAAAGAAAACAGACACCGTTGATGTGCCTGATCGGGATCGTTCAACAGCTTCAGAAAGTTTGCGCACGAAAAGTGTGCGGTTTGGTAGTCCAGTCAGAGCATCATGGGTGGCGAGGTGCGCAAGTTCACCCTGCAGACGCAAAGTAGCGCTGATATCACGCGCCAAGATTGTGAGCCGATCTTCACTGCAGACGGTCTGAACATCAAAGGTGTGGAGTTCGTTGTCGTTGCCCCGAAGCGCCACCTCGCCCCGCCAACGTGAACCCGGTGTGGCAACAAATTCGCGTGGCATCTGATCGCCGACAGAGACCGCAAGTTGCTCAAAATTCTCAGCTGCTGTATTGCGGTATATGACATTGCCAGCGAAGTCGGCGATGATGCTTGGGTCCTCTGAATCTGCGAGTAGTGCCAGCAACGTCTCTGAATCTTGATGGAAGATGATCTGACTGGTTGGTGACAAAGCCACCACGCCGACATACCCAAGGATCGTGCCGTCATCGTCGAGACGGGCATTGGCTAGAAATCGCAGTGATCGGACGAGACCATGTGTATCGCTGATGTCGACGAGAATGTCGATCGGCGATGAGGTGTCGTGGGCCCGACGCCAAGCGACTTCGGCATTGGCGCGATTCTCTGGATGAGCATGAGCCCAGGGAGCTCGAGCAAGTGGAATCGGTCCACCCTGGAGAGCGAGTTGGCGAAATCGCTCGTCGGCGAAGGTCAAGCGACCTGAAGCGTCGGTCTCGTATAAGCCGATTTCGGGAGATTGGTCCGTTGAACTGATGACCAAGTTTGGCACGCAGTGGTCGCTCCAACGCGGAGGGTGGTGGAGGACCTACCCGGTGAATACTCCGGAGGTTTTCGCAGTCACGATTGTGGCGTAATCAATGGCCTGTAAGAGAGTTTGGGCAAGATCTCCTGATTGTGCATCCAGCATCTGGTCCAAAGCGTGCATCTCAAGGACATAGGTATGAGTTTCACCTACCGGTGGGCATGGTCCGCGATAGCCGATGCTGGGAACCTCAGGACTGCTGAAATCGTTTGCTCCGACAACAGCTCCGATGGGAGTTTCGCCGGCAAATAGCGACGTCACCGAAGGGTCAATATTGGCAAGCACCCAATGCACAAATCCTGCGGGGTTCTGCGTTGTGTTACTGGTGTCGATGAGGATAATTGCGAGTGACACAGTGCCGACTGGAGGCGCAGTCCAATTCAGTGGGGGAGACTGATCAAGACCGAGACAAGTATGTTCCATCGGGATATCGGAACCGTCGGTCCATGATGTAAAAACTTCTGTCTCAGAACCGTGGTCATCAAGATCAGCGTCTGGTACTGCAGTGTCAAAACTACCTTGATCATCTGGCGCCAAGGTGGTGGTCATAATCGACTCGTTTTGATTGTCCATGGGGAGTCTCATCTCGCGACCATCGTTGGAACAGGCCCCCGTAACGAGGACAAGGCCAATCAGTGCGGCGGGATAGAGGCGACGTGTCATGCCTAACAATAGTAGGGTCCTTTGGCGAAGCAGTTGCGGAACTAAACTGTGGAACATGTCTAGTGGCCCAAATGATTCGTTGTGTGTGCTGACGATCCACGCACATCCTGACGATGAGGCCTCAAAAGGGGCCCCCACATTGGCCTTGTATCACGATCTCGGCGTGCGTACCGTGCTGGTGTGTTGCACGGGCGGCGAAGAGGGGGATATTCAAAATCCAGTTTTGCGTGCCGAAGGCGGCCCATTTTACGGGCTCAATCCTGAACAAGAAAAGCAAAAACTTGCACTCATTCGTCCCGGTGAATTAGCGGAGTCAGCGCGAATCATAGGCTTTGATGAAGTTGTCATGCTTGGCTATTGGGACTCGGGTATGGCCGACTCACCAGCGAATGAGAACCCAGATTGTTTTCATCAGGCTGACCTCGATGAAGCTGTGGGTCGTTTGGTGGCAATCATTCGCGCCCAGCGCCCTCAAGTGATCATTACTTACGGTGACGATCAACGCGGTTATCCGCACCCCGATCATCTCAAGGTGCACGATATTTCATTACCTGCTTTTCAGCGTGCTGGCGACCCAGCCTGGTATCCCTCGGCGGGTCCGGTGTGGCAGCCGCTGAAAATGTATTACTCGGTATGGTCGCGCACGCGACTGATTGCTGTGAACGAAGCGATGTTGGCCAAACTTGGGACATCTCCATACGACGAAAAATGGCTCAATCGTCCCTCCCAAGATGACCGTATTACTACGCGCATTAACGTGGCCTCGCATATGTCTGCACGGTCTGGTGCTTTACGGGC
>SYDZ01000008.1 GCA_005801025.1 Actinomycetota bacterium | reverse complement strand
GTTGCAGGACCACCTAAGGCTTCAACGAGACCGTCATAACGCCCTCCTCCACCGAGGGCGTTTTGCGCTGAATCCATTGTTCCACCGACGAACTCAAATGTTGTGTGTCGGTAATAATCCAGTCCGCGTACCAACTTGTCATTGATGACAAAGTTGATACCGAGTTCTCGCAGCCCCTCTTGAACCGTGTCAAAATGTTCTTTCGCCGCGGGACTGTAAAAATCGGAGATACGTGGTGCGCCGTCAATGAGTTGTCGGTCTTCGGGTCGTTGTGAATCCAGGACGCGCAGAGGATTCTTCGTCAGGGTTGCCTGACTGGCTGGACTCAGGTGCTCAAGATGATTGCTGAAATAATCTTTCAAGGCCTGCATATAACGTTCTCGATCTGTGGGTTCGCCAAGACTGGTGAGGTGCAGAGAGATCTGCTGTAGGCCAAGTTTGGCGAAGAAGTCCCAAGCGAGACCGATCACTTCAATGTCAACGTAGGGATCCTCGACACCAAGAACTTCAATACCCACTTGATCAAATTGACGAAAACGACCCCGTTGTGGCCGCTCATACCGAAAATTGGGACCTGCGTACCACACCTTCCATGGCGTGGTGGGACCATGCTGCACGAAGGCCCGGCAAACACTGGCGGTTTGTTCGGGGCGTAAAGCGATGTGGCGATCACCTTTGTCTACAAAGTCGTACATCTCTTTGGTGACAACATCGGTGGCTTCCCCAACACGATGAAAGACCCCAATATCTTCCAGTAAGGGGGGAATAATCTGCCCATACCCAGCCGCCGTCACCGCATCAGAAAAGATTCCAACGAAGCGTCGCCAGCGGCCCGATTCGGGAGGCAGGATGTCACGCATTCCAGGACTTGTTTGAAACTCAGGCACAGGCTCTCAGGTTAGCGGTATCTGGGCGTTGGTCTCGGAGAATATCTCGCCAAGAAGCAGGTAAATGAGTGAAAATACTCAGTCCTCTGAGTCCTCAAGGGAGCGTCCTGTACCTGCCCGGTAGGCGTCATAGACCCCATCAATCCTCTTGATTGTTCTCAGCACTGATTCAAGGTGCGCAGGGTCGGCCATTTCAAATTCAAAGCGCATCTTGGCGACTCGGTCTCCGCCAGTGTGGGTACTACAGGCCACGATATTGACATGCTGCTCAGATAAAGCATTAGCCACATCGCGCAGCAGTCCCGAACGATCAAGCGCGAGAACTTCCACACTCGCCCGAAAGATCGTGCCTATTGTTGACTCGTCCCATTCAACGTCAACGACACGCGAGGATTGCTCATCCACAAACGAATCAGCATTCGCGCAGTCCGAGCGATGAACGCTCACTCCCCGACCACGAGTAATGAAGCCCATGATCTCATCGCCAGGTACGGGCGTGCAACACTTTGACAGTCTCACGAGAACATCATCAAAACCATCCACATGAATGCCCACACTATGCACTCTTGAGGAGGACGAAGATCGTAAAACTGATTCGGGAAGGCGTTCAATTGAACCAGAATCTTGGAATCTGGCAAGGACTTCAATGGCAACTTCCTGAGCGTTGACTTGGCTTTCAGCGATTGCACATAACAGTGCTTCGAGATCAGCGAATGATCGTTTTTCAATCTCGCGCTGTAAGTGCTCGCTGCTCATGGCTTGGATCACTGGCAGGCGTTGACGTCTAAACTCGTTCTCTAGAAGCTCGCGACCGGATTCCACAAGATCATCACGTTTCTCACGCGAGTGCCATTGTTTGATCTTGTTGCGGGCCTTAGGAGAAACGACAAAATCCAGCCAATCTGTTGATGGGCTTGCGCTCTCAACTTTTGAGGTGAAGACCTCGCACGTATCGCCTGACTTCAAGACATGCGTGAGCGACACTAATCTGCCATTGACGCGCGCTCCAATGCACGCGTTTCCGATTTCTGTGTGAACTGAATATGCGAAGTCAACTGGGCCCGATCCGACCGGGAGATCAATGACTCGACCTTTCGGGGTGAAAACAAATATTTCGTCTTGTTCAAGATCAGTCTTCAGGCTTTCCATGAATTGTGCTGGATCGGAAATATCGCTCTGCCAGTCAATGATGCGATTTAACCAGTCAATGTCCGGGGTTTCTTTTTGATCTTTGTATGCCCAATGTGCGGCTACGCCCCACTCGGCACGTTGGTGCATTTCGCGTGTTCTAATCTGAATCTCCAAAGGTTTACCGCCAGGTCCAATGACGGTGGTGTGCAAACTCTGATACAAATTGAACTTCGGCATCGCCACGTAGTCTTTAAAGCGACCTGTGATTGGCTTCCATTGCCCATGAATGCTTCCCAAAGTGGCATAACAATCCTTGACCGATGCAACAACTATTCTGATAGCCATAATGTCAAAGATCTCATCGAAATCTTTTGCTTTTTGGATCATCTTTTCGTAAATGCTCCACAAGTGTTTGCCACGTCCAGTGATATCGGCATCAATATTCAGCGTCAGTAGGCGTTCGCGAACGTCGGCCATCGCCTTCGCCAAATACAGGTCACGCTCGGGACTACGACTGCTGACAAGATGATCGAGTTCTGCGTAGCGTTTCGGAAACATTGAGGCGAAAGACAAATCTTCAAGTTCTTGTTTCAGCCCTTGCATTCCCAAACGATGGGCCAAAGGAGCATAGATATCCATGGTTTCGCTAGCGATTCGTTGTTGCTTCTCAACAGGCATTGCCGCGATAGTCCTCATGTTGTGCAGGCGGTCGGCCAACTTGATGATTAAAACGCGTAAATCCTTGGCCATCGCTACAAGCATCTTGCGCATAGTCGCCGCTTGTTGCTCCTCCTTCGAATCAAACTGCAGACGCTCAAGTTTGGTGACCCCATCAACGATCTCGGCAACGTCTTTTCCGAAATCTCTTTCAACATCAGAGATAGTGATTTCAGTGTCCTCAACAGCATCATGGAGTAGTGCGGCTGCAACT
>SYDZ01000066.1 GCA_005801025.1 Actinomycetota bacterium | reverse complement strand
CGGTACTCCGATTCTCACCTTTCGTCCTGGGCAAGATAATGAAGGTTCGTTTTTTGGGCCGGTTATCTCACGGATCCCGCGTGGGTCAGAGGCACTTACATTATGGGATGCCGTTGCGGTCGTGGCCACCACTCCTGGAGTGAGCGAACTGAAGCGCACACTGCGAGCCTCTCCTGTCTTTGACTAGTTGTTATGACTCGCATTGAACACGTCTCAGCGATAGCGTTACGGGTATGAACAGGCCCTCGGCTCGATCCTCTAAGTCCCGCACGCCTTCTCGCAACGCCACAATCCGCGCCTACCCACGTGCGGCGCGTTTGGGTGAAACATTGCGCGAGGTTCTAGCGGACGAATTGGTTCGTATTGATGATGAACGCCTTGAGTTTGTGACCATTACGCGTGTTGATGTAGACCCAGAAATGAATCGCGGAATCGTCCATTTTGATTCACTATCGGGCGAGGATGGGGATGATTCGATCATCGCTGCTTTCACAGATCATCGCAAGCGCTTGCAAAGTGCGATCGGTAAACAAGTGCGCGCCAAAAAGACTCCGATCTTGTCGTTCCGTCCTGATGATGTGATTCGTTCGGCTGAGCGAATTGAGAAGATCTTGCGAGAAAATCCAAGTCCGAGTCGCGAAGCCACGGTCAATGAAGACAATTATGTGCAGAAGAAAATCTTTGTTGATGAACTAGGGCCCGACGATCTTGCAACCGAGGATGCTGGTTTTGATAGTGATGTAGATATCAGTGGCGAGGCGTAAGCCCGCACAGGTACATGGCCTGCTTGTCGTTGACAAGCCCGCTGGCATGACTAGTCATGATGTGGTTGATCGGGCACGTCGTTTAGTGGGCGAACGTAAAGTTGGGCATTCCGGAACCCTAGATCCTGATGCCACAGGTGTGTTGTTGCTCGGTGTTGGAGACGCCACACGCTTGCTGCGCTTTTTAGACAATGTCACGATTGATGGTCAACCAACAACGTCAAAGTCATATACCGGAACCGTTGTTCTTGGTAGTGAGACCACAACATTGGACGCGGCGGGTGAGGTGACAGCTACCTATGACATGTCGCAGATCATTTCTCGGCTGACAGCAGAGTCGGTTCAAGAAATCGTTGATGGGAATGTCGATCAACAGTTGCTGGGACACATTATGCAAGTGCCACCAATGGTGTCCGCCCTCAAAGTTGATGGTCAGCGTCTTCATGAATTGGCGCGTGCTGGAATTGAAATTGAGCGTGAGGCTCGTCCAGTGACGGTGCATTCATTCAAAGTGCTGGCGGTGCGTGGACACCTCATTGATATTGATGTTGCCTGCTCATCAGGGACCTATATCCGAACTTTGGCTTCTGACTTAGGAAGGTTGCTCGGCGGCGGCGCCCACTTGTGTGATCTGCGGCGAACATCAATCGGCCGTTTTGATGTTTCTGATGCCGTCAAGTTGGATGACCTCACGCCTGACAACGCCCACTCATTTCTTCAACCAATACTTGAATGCGTGCGCGGACTCTCGCGTTTTGACGCCGACGATGAGGTACGCGTGGCGGTTTCCTACGGCAAGGTGTTGCCCGAAGCAACATTTGTCAACTCGGGTTCAGCCCCGTGGGCTGTTGTGGATGCTCATGACAAACTCATTGCGGTGTACGAGCCTTTTTCTCATCCGAAAGTTGGCGATGGTATGACTCGTCCTTTGATCGTCTGTATCACCCCCAGTTGACATCGTGGCCGAGATATGAGAATTTCACGCTCGGCGAGTATCGTTGCCGATGTGCAGGTGATTGACAATTTTTCCACTCCAGCGTGGGACCGTGTGGAGACGCGAAGCATCGTCACTATTGGGGCCTATGACGGCTTGCACGTGGGTCATCGTCTCGTCATTGATCAGGTCGTTGCCGAGGCGAACGCATCTGCTTGTCAATCAGTTCTGGTGACCTTTGATCGTCATCCGGCGTCATTAGTTCGGCCCGAGTCGGCCCCGAAATTGCTCACTGATCACGCGCAAAAGATGGAGCTCCTAGCCCAGACAGGGTTGGATGCCGTTGCCGTGGTCGCCTTCGATCAGCAACAGGCCGCCGAGTCGCCAGAGGATTTTGTGAAGCGGGTGCTGGTGGATTGTTTGAAAGTTGACACCATCGTTGTTGGAGAGGACTTTCACTTTGGAAAGGCTCGCGCTGGAAATGTGGCGCTACTTCGTGAGTTGGGTCATCGCTATAGTTTCAAGGTCGAACCCTTGCAGCTCTTCACCGTGTCTGATGGCTCCATAGTAAGTTCAACATTTATTCGAGAGTTGATCACTCAAGGTGATATTGAGGTTGCTAATCGTAATCTTGGCCACATTTTTGAGATCCGAGGGACTGTGGCCCATGGCGATCAACGTGGCCGAACGATCGGTTTTCCTACTGCCAATGTTGAGGTGCCAGTCACGATGTGTGTTCCTGCAGATGGGGTGTACGCCGCATGGTATGTGCGTCTGATCGCTGGGAAAGAAGAGATATATCCGTGTGCCATCAATATTGGACGGCGACCCACCTTTTATGAAAATGCGCCAGTCTCATTGATAGAGGCACATATCATCGGCGAAACTGATCTTGATCTCTACGGTGAGGTCGCAATGTTGCGCTTTGTTACGCGCTTACGCGGTGAGCAAAAGTTTGCTGGTCTTGAGGAAATGAAAGCTCAGTTGGCAGTCGATGTTGCCAACGCATCGGCGATTTTATCTAGGGCGTAAGTACAGCGTAGGCAGTATTTCGCTGGGTAAGTTTTCGTTCAAGTGGTGCTACCAAAGCCTGAAAGCTATCTTCACTCATCTTCTGACCGTGATTGGCCCCTGCGGCACGGCTTATATTTTCGTCCATCAAAGTCCCACCTATGTCATTGCAGCCAGAGCGCAATAATTGGCGCGCACCCTCGATGCCAATTTTCACCCAACTGACCTGAACGTTGTCGATCAGTCCGTGGTATGCGATGCGACCAATGGCATGCATCAAAATCGTTTCACGGAAGGTCGGTCCGCGCCGTGAACGCTTTTGCAAATAGATCGGTGATGCCATGTGCACGAAGGGCAAAGGAATAAATTCAGTGAACCCACCAGTGATCTTTTGCAAATCACGGGTACGGATCATATGTCGCGCCCAATGCTCTGGATGCTCAACACTTCCGAACATGATAGTGATGTTGGAGTGCAGGCCTATTTCGTGGGCAACACGGTGGCATTCAAGCCACTCTTCGGTATTGACCTTGTCGGGACACAGCACGGCGCGTACCTCATCGTCAAGAATTTCCGCGGCGGTTCCAGGCAACGAGGCCAGACCCGCTTGCTTCATCTTGGTCAGATAGGTGTGTAAATCTTCACCATTACGTTTCGCGCCCTCGGTAATTTCCAATGCTGTGAATCCGTGGACATGCATTTCAGGGACCGCATCTTTGACTGCTTGAGTCACATGCAAGTAGTAATCACCATCAAAATCTGGGTGAATTCCACCTTGCAGGGTGACCTCAGTAGCCCCCAT
>SYDZ01000065.1 GCA_005801025.1 Actinomycetota bacterium | reverse complement strand
AGATGCCTGCAGCACGAGTCGCTGCCCCCTGAGCACGAAAACCAATTTCTTTCAAAATGATCTCTGCTGTGTTGTTATCGCTATTCCGCAACATCTCTCCAACGATGTCCACAAGAGGTGCAGAGGAAATTGAGGCAACTGTTGCGATGCCGACAGGAGATTGCCCCGATGTCGGCGCCCCAAGAATGATGACCCCGCGCTCCTTGAGTAAGCGCATGAACTCTCGCGCTGCTCCAAAGGCGGGATCCGTAGACCTCGATGAGTCGCCCAAAACTAAGCCATCATTGACAAGCAAAGCAGCAATCGGACCACCCTGTATCGCACGAAATTCAATGGGCCAAGACGGGGCGTACAACTCCGAATCAAAATGTGATGCATCACCCACGATGTTTCCATTGATCTGAGTCACTCCGGCGGCAACAACTGCATCGGCCAGGGCTTCAAGCGATGTCGCTGGTTCTTGCTCATACTTGGAATACTTCAGATTTTTGGGATACCACGCCGCTGAAAGCAGCGGGTCCCCACCACCGACGAGATAAATCGAACCCACCACCCCATCGCTGATTTCGGCTTTGACCTCGGTCGTAAAAGTGAAGGTCGGACCTAAAACATCAAGCGCAACAGCACCCACGATGAATTTCGTCGTACTGGCCGGAACCACTGGCGTATCAATGCCATCAGACAAACTCAGGACCCCATCAATTGACACTGCAGCACACGATCCAGGTAGAACTGCTCCGCCTAGTGGCCGCAGAGCCTGTTCAAAACCGACTGCTGAAGTTTCGCGAGAGAGCACTGCGGGTGTGCGTCGCGCCGATAACACAGGGGTCTGAGGAGACGCGGAGGCCATCACTGCTATTGCATCGGGAGCGGGTGCTACACCGTTGTCTTGCGACCCCGTCAGACGCCACAATCCTCCGAGAACAAGGGCTGGTCCCAACGCTAAAAAAATGAGTTTCGGAAATGGATTCACGCTGCGAATCACTTGAGGAGACCGCTCCCTTTTCTGTTGAGGCATCAGTCAACTCGCCATCCCCGGCGCTGGCGAAATTCAGCGGCCCGAAAGAGGTGCCCAAGAGCGGTCACCGCACGATTACCTGAGGCGTAACACAGGCGTCCCGTGGCACGCACGGTGAGTGGCCCCGGGTTATCGGGATCGGCCACTGCGAGTTCTGTGGCTGTCAAAATCGGCTTGCCGGTACGCCGTGACAGTTCGTCAGCAGCCAATGCAAAACGTTCGTCTTGCCGCTCGTGATAAGCCACGATTCGTTCGATCCCATGGTCGGGATAAAAGCCACCTTCGCGCAGCAAACGAGCCTGATTTGATTGGATTCCAAGACCGAGATATATCACTGCATCCACATCGGGGTGCAGCGCAATCATTTCTAAGACTTCTGGAATTGTGTCGCGGGTTTCTCCGCCCGCGCAATCGACGGGGTTTGCCTGACTCCAACGAGGAGGGAGTTTGCCATCAATCTGCGCCTTGAGGTCCTCTGGAAGTTCCAACAGTTTCAAGAGTCCATCTCGCGCCAAAGCATCGGACGTCACAACGCCCCATCCCCCAGCGGTGGTCATAATCACAACATTGGGACCTTTCGGTAGCGGCTGCGTTGCAAAAGTCGCCGCCGCTTCAAAGGCCTCCTCAACTGTTTCTGCACGCGTAAGTCCGGCTGCCCGACAAAAGCCATCAAAAATTTTGTCGTTGGCCGCTAACGCTCCTGTATGTGATGCCGCTGCGTGTGCTCCACTCTCAGTGGCACCACCCTTGACTAGAACCAATGGTTTACGGGCTGCCACACCAGCCAGGCGTGTCATCAACGAACGGCCGTCACTGATACCTTCGAGATAGGCGAGCCCAACTGTGGTCGCCTCATCATCGGCGTAAAAGTCCAGATAATCCGCCACGGTGACGGCTGCTGCATTTCCAGCAGATACTGCGCGACTACTGCCCCCGCCTGATGAACGGGACCAATTCCAGAACCTTGAGACAAAGTTTCCACTCTGACTAGCAACACCGATGTGACCGCAAGGAGGATACGGCGCCACGATTTGTGCACATAAATTCGCTGGTGTGCTCACGACTCCTTGACCATTTGGACCAGCCAGCAAAATGCCAAGTCCATCCGCCAAAGCAATGAGTTCCTCTTCCGCCTTTTTTCCTTCGGCCCCAGCTTCTCCGTAGCCAGCCGATGTCAAGAACGCTGCCTTCACACCCTTGGCGGCACAAGCCCGAAGAAGGGCTGGGTTCGCTGAAGCTGGCGTGCACACAAAAACCAAATCAATTGCATTCTCTGGAAGCTGATCAATGTCAGCGACCGTCTGGATCCCGAGAACATTTTCGCCTTGCAAATTAGTCCCGAATATCTGACCCTGAAAACCGCCAGCCAAAATGTTATGTAGCGAGACGAAGCCAAACTTTCCTGGGTGACTTGATGCCCCGGCAACAACAACCCCGCGCGGTTCAAAGAGTGCCTGAAACTGCTCAACAGTTGGACGTGCCCGAGCAGTTGCGATTGATGCATATGCTTCACCAATCTCCACCAATGCGTCAACGGCAACTGGCACTCCATCAGATCCGATAATGAGCGGATTGATATCAATACTGGCAATATCAGAACGGCTGTGCGCTAAGGAACCCAAACCAACTAAAACATCCACAAGCTTTTCTCGATCGACACAGGCCTCACCGCGAAACTCGCCCAACAATTTTTGCGTCGCTAGATCGCTAATCATTTCGTGAGCTGTAATCCTGTCAAGTGGCGCTGGACGAAAGACAACGTCGGCGATTGCCTCGGCGAATATTCCGCCGATGCCCAACATCACACTGGCGCCGAATTGAGGATCTCGCACCACGCCAGCGATGAGTTCACGGTTACCTTGAACCATTGGAGCGACCAAAACGGTGACTTCACCATCTTGGGCGGTGGCTGCTGAGAGCAACTCCTGCGCTGCACGTTCGACGGCGTCAACATCGGCCAATTTCAACCGCACCAACCCGCGTTCGGTCTTGTGAGCGATTGCATCACCACATAACTTTGCAACGACCGGAAAACCACTCTCACTGGCCGCTACTGCCGCTTCACTGGCGGT
>SYDZ01000064.1 GCA_005801025.1 Actinomycetota bacterium | reverse complement strand
CAGGCTGCTTACTCCCCAATGGCAACCTCAGCGTTGCGGGACGACGTGATGACATGATCACCAGCGGCGGCGAAAAGGTGTGGCCTGAGGCTGTTGAAGACTCCTTACGCACTTTGTTGATTGAGCAAGACTTTGCGATTATCGGATTAGACGACCAAGAGTGGGGGCAGAAAGTCGTTTTAGTCAGCACCGTTGTTGATCTTGACATTGTTGAAATTCGAGCCCATGTCAATCAAACGCTTCCGATGTACTGCGCCCCTAAAGCTATTTACCATCTGCCCACAATTCCAAGAACGGCGGTGGGCAAAGTTCAACGTCACATCATCACTGAGGCATTGCTGAACTAACGACTGACCCATCTGCAAGAACTACATTTTGCATATGGGAAAACTTGATGGAAAAGTCGCATTAATCACGGGTGCCGCCTCTGGTATCGGGCGTGCAATAACCGAGCGTTACATCGCCGATGGCGCGTGCGTTATGGCAGGAGACATCGATGTCGCTGGTCTCGCAGCACTTGAGGCTCAATTTGGCTCCTCCGTAGCAACTCTTCTGTGCGATGTGACCAGTGAAACCGAGGTCGCCGCACTCTGCGAATGCGCCATTGAACGATTCGGGCACCTCGATATTGTCGTTGCCAACGCAGGTGCTGGAACCTACGGATTAATCACAGATCTCCCCCTCGACGAATGGCGCCGAATCATTGACCTATGTTTGACGGGAGTCTTCATCACCTTGAAACATGCAGGAAGTCGAACCAGTGATGGCGGATCAATCATCACCATCGCATCTCTCAATGCAATCCAACCCTCTCAGGGGATGTCTGCGTACTGCGCGGCCAAAGCAGGTGTGGCGATGCTCAGCCAAGTTGCAGCCATGGAATTGGGAGGACGGAAAATTCGCGTGAACACCATCGCTCCGGGCCTTGTGGAAACAAACGCCACCAGCGGAATGTTTTCAATACCGATAATTATCGAAGAGTTCACAGAGAATGCAACTCTTTCACGATTTGCTCAAGCCAGCGAGATAGCAGCAGTTGCTTCCTTCTTGGCATCAGATGAGGCTTCATTCATGAGCGCATCTTTCGTCTCGGTTGACGGAGGAGGCAACACAGGGCGATACCCCAACCTTCCTCAAGCATTTGCTTCTCTCAACACTTAGACAGCGGGCGTGTGATCCGGGTCAGCGATGACGCCAACACGAACCTTACGAATGCGTCGACCCTGTAGCGCAACAACAGTCAATCGCCAACCATCAAAATCAATGAACTCACCAAGCGCCGGCACATGTTCAAGTGTTCCAAAAACGAAACCCCCGATACTGTCCCACTCCTCGTCAGGAATACTGCTGGCTATTTTGTCGTTGACATCAGAAACACTGGTTGAACCATCAATCAAATACTGACCGTCTTCAAGATGAACGATGGCATCATGCTGCGTGTCGTATTCATCGACAATCTCACCGACCAACTCTTCAAGGCAGTCTTCGAGGGTAACTAGACCGGCAATACTGCCGTACTCATCGGCAACAACAGCAAGGTGGAATTTCTTCGCTTGCATTTCCCGCATCAAGCGATTCACAGGTTTATGCTCTGGAATCACGACGGCGGCACGCATATGCTCAGTCACTAAAGCGCTTCCCAAACCAACTCGCTCTTGTTTCATGAGATCCTTGATGAATGCAATCCCCATGACATCATCATCCTCGGCCAGAACTGGCAAGCGCGATACCCCGTGTTCAATGGCAACATCAATTGCCTGTGTCAGGTTAAACGAACTTGACACCGTGATCATGTCCGGCAGCGGCACCATCACCTCACGGGCCACAGTGTCTCCGAACTCGATGATTGACTCGATCAGATCCCGTTCCTCTTCTTCAATGATGTCGTCTTGGTAAGCAGCATCAACGATGCCTAAAAGTTCTTGCTCGCTCACAAAGGGACCTTGCTTTAAACCCTTCCCTCGCACTATCACATTTGTCAGACTGATCAACCAGCCAGAGACAAGGCGAAGTGGCGGAAAGGAAACAAGAAGTTTTGTTCCAAGAGCAGTTGATAGCGCAGCTTTTTCTGGATACTGCAGAGCATAAGTTTTGGGTACTGCTTCTGCGAGTACAAAAAACACGATCACGTTGAGCAGAACTCCTGCTGCCACGCCAAAAGGACCAAATGCGCGACCGGCTACAACTCCTGTCAGAGTGGCTTGGACTGTTTGACAGATGTTGACGGAGAGCAACAGAGGATTCACCCATTTTTGCGGCTCACCCACTAACTGCTGCAGAGCCTTTGCCTGCTTGACTCCACCCTCGGCCATAGCGGCCGCTTTGGGTTTGGTCATTCTTGACAAACCCATTTCTGCAAGGGAGAAGAAAATCAGAAGCAAGAGAAGCAACAGAATTGCCCCAATCATTCCCCAATCGGCACCCGTGAAACCTGCCGCCAATATTGTTGAAAGAACCATTACGTTTCGTCTTCCTGACTTTGTTGAAAAAGAGGTGGTGGTTCGGCGTGCCAATGATGCGCTTGTAACATTATCCGTTCTTGTTCTTGCATTTTCGCCCTCTTGGTGAGGTCATCGTGATCCCATCCGAGTATGTGCAGAATACCGTGCACAATCAAAAGGGCCATCTCGTCGTCCACCGTCCCAGCGTGCGTAGGCGCTTGCGCAACAGCCACTTCAGGGCAAATCACCACATCGCCCAATAACAGTGGTAGATCACCACGATCGGGCGCAGGGCGATCAGGACCTAAGGAGGCACCTGTTGGACCGTTAACCATTTCGAGAACCTCTCCGCCATCAATGGGGAAAGCCAAAACGTCGGTGGGACCCTCTTTGCCCATATGTTCAAGATTGAGTTCAGCCATGTCATGACTTGTCACAAAAAAGATGCTCAGTTCAGTTCCACCACGCACACCGTGAGCTGTGAGTACGTCACCTGCCAATTTTTGCCATCTCAACAAGTCGACCGCTACTGCAGTTTGCTCATCGGCGCAAAAAACTTCGGCTTCAGTGTCGCCACCAACTTTCACCTTGCGACGGAATCTCGGAGGGCCCTCAATCATGGGACTTACCCGCACGAGCATTCTTTGTCTCGGAATTTCTTTCATAGGCGGCAACGATGTCTCCAACGATACGGTGTCGAACCACATCGGTGGCGTCAAGATGAACAAATTGCAAGCCTTCAATCTCCCCTAGGACGTTCTGCAAACCCGCCAAACCACTCCGCCCGTCTGGAATATCTACCTGAGTTGCATCTCCAGTAATCACGACCTTTGAGCCGAACCCGATTCGGGTGAGAAACATTTTCATTTGTTCGGGAGTCGTATTTTGCGCTTCGTCCAAAATAATGAAACTGTTGTTCAGAGTACGACCGCGCATGAATGCCAGAGGCGCTACTTCCAAAGCCTGACGCTCGTGCAATTTCTGTAAGCCCTCCGTGTCAACCATGTCGTGCAAAGCGTCATACAGCGGACGCAGATAGGTATCAATTTTGGCCATCAGGTCACCTGTCAAAAACCCCAAACGCTCGCCCGCTTCATCTGCAGGCCGTGTAAAAATAATCCGCTGCACAGAATTTGTTTGCAACGCATGCACTGCCAT
>SYDZ01000063.1 GCA_005801025.1 Actinomycetota bacterium | reverse complement strand
CCAGCTGACGTTGATTGGTGGCGTACTACATGCGTGACGGGTGGGCTTTTCATGCTGTGGACGAAATCGTGCTGAGCACTGTGCGCCACAACTCATACAAAAGCAACTAGTAAGTCAGCGTGAAGCGCCGATGCTCCCAATCTTCAAGTGCGGCAAGTGGTGAGCCAGTTGATTCAAGTAAGTAGCGCGCCAATAAACCTTTCGCGGCTTTGGCATCGTGACCGGCAATCTTGCCTGACTTCTCAATAAAGGTCACCGAACTCAAGCTTGCATATGTGTCAGGTCTTGGAGTCCACGCAGCACGATGTTCATTCGGCAGCAAATCAATCACGTGGTGACCAGTGAGACGAGCGTTCAAAGCCTTTGACAAAGGTTCGCGCCACCACGTCGACAACTTTCCGATAGGGGCAAACGACGCGCCCATTTTCAATTTGTAATCGGGTATCTGATCGCCAAACCCCACCAGACCAAGTAGCCCAGAAAAAACGATGATTGATTCGGTCGCTCGGGCACGAACCTTGGTATTCATCGTTGAGGGCGACATGTGATCCCAAACGACACCGGTGTAGCGCTGGTGGGCTGCCATTGTTGGAGCACCAGTGATTGAAGTGTTCATTTCCTGAGCATGTAGCAAATGTTTGCCCCCGACACCAAGCAACTTGGTATCCCCGCCACCGAGTTCTTCAAGGGCAGCCACGATCTGTGAACGGTAAGTGCCGAGAGATTTGCCGAAGTCACCCGTGGATGCCTTCCATTTGGGGGTATCCCCACCCTCGGCCTTGCCCTCAGAAGGGGGCAGCAGAATCGCAATAGGAGATGATGTTCGACTCACGGTACAAATTCAACTCTATGGCGGTTTCAGGTATCGTGATCCTCATGCAAATTCATGTAGATGCCGAAAAATGTCAGGGGCATAACCGTTGTTATGCCCTAGCACCCGAGCTATTTGATGTTGATGATTACGGCAACGCCGTGGTCATTGGTGATGGATCGGTCCCGCCAGAACTTGAAGACCGTGCCCGTTTGGCATTGGCGAATTGTCCCGAATTCGCCATCACAATTTTGGAATGATTGTCTGATCCCCCCATGGCTTCAACTGAAGATTTCACAATGGTTGCCGATTGGGCGACTGATTTTGATCACGCTGATCCGCAATACAACCGCAACGCTCATGCGATCTGGGCCGAACTTCGTGGCACGTGCCCAGTCGCCCACTCTGATCGTTATGGTGGTACTTGGTTACCAACTACTCATGAATATGTGCGCGAGATTGCCTACGACACCGAAAACTTTACGAGCCGCGGTGTTGTTGTAGAAAAAGGCCTTCCACTTGAACCTGCTCCCATCGGTGGAGCACCTCCAATAACTAGTGATCCGCCGTTTCACATTGAAGCCCGCAAACTTTTGTTACCGCCGTTTGCTCCGAAGAAGATTGAGCCATGGGAACCCGAAATTCGTAAACTCTGCAATGGTCTGCTGGACGCGATGGTGGATAATGTTGCACAAGGAAAACCGATAGACGCTGCGGCTGATTATGCAAAGCGCATTCCCGTCAATGTCATTGCCCGGATGTTGGGTTTTCCGCTGAAGGATGAAGAACTCTTCCTTGAGTTTGTCCACAATGTCTTAGAGGGGATTGATGACGAACCAGAAATTCGCATAGAGAAATTTGAGCGTCTTATTCAATATGTGATCGCTCAAATTGAAGATCATCATGCCAGTCCACGTGATGATCTCACCTCGTACTTGATGAGTGTTGAACTTTTTGGATCAAAGTTGTCTGTTGAACATGTCGGTGGCTCAATCATCTTGTTGTTGATCGCTGGGATTGACACTACGTGGAGTGCCATCGGTTCAAGTCTGTGGCATCTCGCTACTCACCATGAAGACTTAGCGCGTCTCGTGGCCGATCCATCGCTCATCCCCACTGCGGTTGAAGAGTTCTTGCGGGTCTATGCACCCGTGACGATGGCTCGCCTTGTAGCGAAAGATCACGACTTCCACGGATGCCCGATGAAGGTTGACGATTGGGTATTGTTGCCCTTTCCGGCGGCCAATCTTGATCCTTTAGTTTTCCCGGATGCTGACAAGGTGCTGATTGATCGTACCGAAAATCGTCACTCAGCATTTGGTCTCGGTATTCACCGTTGCCTCGGATCAAACTTGGCGCGACTTGAACTCACAGTGGCGATACAAGAATTCATTGCTCGTTTCCCCTCATTTGAAATTGCTGGTACTGAAGATGATGTGGTGTGGAGCGTTGGTCAAATTCGCGGTCCACGGGAGATGCCGATTCGGGTGATTGATAATCAAATCTGATTGTGGGACTCCATGACTTTTACTGAAGCGGGGCAACATTGGTCTGAACAGTTGCTGTCATGGGCGATCCCTGAGGAGATCGTTGCACAGGCTGAGGTTCCACCGTGGGCGCATGATCCCAAAACTTTTGCCGTTGATGAAACTCTTGATCCAACGAGTCCGATTTTTGAACTCGCGCGCGAACTTCTACCGTTAGAAGGTGGCAGTGTGATGGATGTCGGTTGTGGTGGTGGGCGATCGTCGCTACCACTCGTGCCACGAGCGAAACATATCGTGGGTGTTGATGAAAACCCAGCGATGTTGGCGCGTTTCCAACAGGCTGCAGACGAAGCAGGAGTCTTATTCACGGAGATCCATGGGCGATTCCCTGATGTCGTGATTGCTGCAACAAAATCTGGTCAGCCCGTACAACCCTGCGATGTCGTGGTCTGTCATCATGTTTTCTTTAATGTGGCTGATCTAGAACCGTTTATTGTGGCTCTCACTGCGATGGCACGACTGGGCGTCGTCGTTGTTCTACCTCAACGTCATCCACTCTGCGCATGGAACGAAGGATGGAAACATTTTTGGAATCTGGATCGACCACTCGGGCCAACGGCACAAGATGCAATTGCTGTGATCAGAGGTTTGGGTATTGAACCAGAAGTGTTTGTTGTCCCGCGACCGCCGATGTCACGGCATGCTGAGGATCCAGCATCACTTGCGGTCTCGGCGCGACGACGATTGTGTTTACCTGCACATCGTGACGCCGAAATTGAAGAGTGGTTGAGCGACCACCCGCCGGCATTTATGAGTGATGTGGTTGTACTGCGGTGGCCCGGAGGTCTTTCGTAGATCCGTGACGTTGGCCTTCGTAGATGCCGTGCTTCGGTGAAATGGCGTGCGCAACGATGCACACGATTCCAGCAGGAACAGCCATGCCGGCTCCGAACAATTCAATTGCTAACACTGCACACGCAATTGGTGCATTGGCTGCGGCACCAAAGACGGCCGCAAGACATGCGGCGGCGGCCAGCGTGGGGGAGAGATGTAGCGGTCCAGACATTGCCGATCCAAGAGTTGCGCCAACGACGAATAGTGGTGTCACTTCGCCACCAGGAATTGAACAGCCAAGTGCGATGGCGGTGAAGAGAATCTTTAACACCGGATCCCACCAACTGGCGGCGATCCCTTCAAGAGCCTGATCAACTAACGGCAGTGAAAGCCCTAAATAGTCACGACCAAAGATCAACATCAATGCGAGTGTGGCCACAGCACCGATGATGGGTCGGGCCGGAACCCACGAGACTAAGTCGCGCATTGCTTTCTTGACTCCGTGCAAAACGCCGATAAACACTCGCGCCGCAAGCCCGACCGCAATACCAAGAACAACTAATCGCAAAGCAATTGACCAGTCGATAGTGACCGCAATTTCGACGATCGGCGTATGGCGACCAAGTGCTTCAACAATGAAGTCGGCAGTGATTGATGCTGCAAGTGCCGGGGCCAAACCTTCATATCGCAAGCGACCTGTTTGTTGAACCTCAAGACCAAAGATCGCGCCAGCGACTGGAACACCGAATGCTCCACCAAATGCTCCAGCCATTGCCGCGACCAACATCAGTCGCATATCGGATGGCTTCAGTCGAAATGGTTTGGCCAGCAGGCTGGTGATTGAGCCACTGATCTGCAAGGCCGCACCCTCACGGCCAACTGACGCACCCGTGAGTTGGGCAATGAACGTGGCTCCGAAAATCATTGGCGCCATGCGGTACGGAATCTTGGGCGCGTGTTCGGGAGCAGAAGGATCAACCGGAGGAAGCGATTGCTCAACGACCAACGACGTTCCGCGGTTAGCCGGCCCGCCGACATAGTGATACGACGCACCCAAAATGAAGGCCGCAATCGGAAGCAGCCAAACCAGCCAACCATGATCGAGGCGAAGTTCGGTGGCTTGGTCAAGTGCTTCAAATAATGCCCACGAACTCACTCCCGACGCCGCGCCGACGATCGTCGCGGCAATCGTGATGGCTAAGAGGTGAGTGGCAACGCGGGATTTATCTAAAAACACAGAGTCACGCTAGTTGTCATTTGATCTGAACATGGTTTCTCACCATTCTCTTACTCAGAAACAGGCAGACTTCTCACATGACAAATGCACCCCAAATCGACCGAGTCCTCGTTGCCGACGATGACAAGTCAATTCGCCAATCACTCGTGCGTGCCCTCAGCCTTGAGGGCTACACCGTGATATCAGCAAGTGATGGTGCCAGGGCGTTAGAAATGATTCAGGCTGAGCGCCCCGATGTTCTGGTGCTCGATCTCATGATGCCAGTCATTGATGGCATCACGGTCTGTCGCGTATTGCGCGCCGAAAAGAATCGTGTGCCTGTCTTGATGTTGACCGCGCGTACCGAAACGAGCGATCGGGTCATGGGTCTTGATGCTGGAGCCGATGATTATCTACTCAAGCCGTTTGCGCTCGAAGAACTGTTAGCTCGATTGCGAGCATTGTTGCGTCGTAATCGACCAGTTGACGATTCGCCCGAAAATGACACGTTGTCTCTTGATTCTTTGCGTATTGAAGTTGCCGCGCGCCGAGTTTTCCGCGGAGAGATTGAACTGGAGATGTCAAAGACCGAATTTGATCTACTTGAACTTCTTGTTCGTAACAATGGCATTGTTTTAGATCACTCGATGATCTACGACCGCATTTGGGGCTACGACTTCGGGCCCGAGTCGAAGAACTTGGCGGTCTACATCGGTTACATTCGCCGCAAGGTTGACATTGAAGGTGAAAAGCGACTGATTTATACAGTGCGTGGAGTCGGTTATACCGCCAGGATTTCGCAGTCATGAGTTTGCGCTGGAAGTTGATGCTGTTGCTCGTTGTCATTGTTG
>SYDZ01000062.1 GCA_005801025.1 Actinomycetota bacterium | reverse complement strand
GTGATGACAAAATATGTAGTCCGCCATTTCAGATAACGCACCACAGTCCAAGCCAGGGCTGCGAGAGCCAAAACTCCGATGGGGTAGGTCAGCCACGTTTGGGGTTCGTCCTGACCGAAAACAAATAGCCACAGCACCCCCAGCACGGCGAAAGAACTCACCGATTGTGCAAAAAACCACCAATGCGGGTGCAGGTCCACGGCGACCGACTCTTGCTCATTTAAAAGACGACTGGGATAAGGCATACGCCCAATTGTAGTTCCTCACCCATGCCCTACGATGAAGGTCGTGTTTGATGCCTCCACAACTGATGATCTACTTCGAGGGCTTGACTCCACGCAACGGGCTGCCGTTGCATCCGATGCACCCTTACTGGCCATAATTGCTGGTGCAGGCTCAGGTAAAACTCGAGTCTTAACTCATCGGGTGGCCCACCGCTGTCTCACAGGAACCGCTGACGCATCACATGTGGCAGTCTTGACCTTTACTCGTCAGGCGGCCAACGAATTGCGTCGGCGTTTACGCTCCCTCGGAATTCGCGATGGTGTTATCGCTGGAACCTTCCACTCTGTTGCTCTCAGTTTGCTCCGCCAACGCTGGGATGAGCAGCGTCGTAGCCACCCCGTCATCGTGGCCGATCGTCGTCGCCTCATTGGCGAAGTTCTCGGACCCACACATTCTGCGCGCACCGCCGACTACATCTCTGATATTGACTGGGCGCGCGCCCGAAATATCACACCTCGGCGTTACGCCTCGGCAGTCGCAGAAGCTGGTCGTAGTTCATCAGCGCCCGTCTCCGAAGTTGTCAAAGTCATGACAGCGGTACAAGCCCTAAAAACCAAACGCGGCGTCATTGATCTTGACGACCTGCTGTCACTCACCATTGAGGCCATGCAAAGTGATACCAATTTTGCCAATATCGTGCGCTGGAAAATTCGTCACCTCTTCGTCGACGAAGCCCAAGACCTCAACCCATTACAAATAGCAGTACTTGATGAGTGGCGCTCGGGACGCGACGACCTCACACTCGTCGGGGATCCATCGCAGTCGATCTATGGCTTCAACGGCGCTGACCCGTCTGTGCTCTCGATTCTTGAGACACGTTTTCCTGGTATCGAAGTCATTCGACTCACGGCCAACTACCGATGCACGCCGCAAGTTGTCAGCGCTGGCTTGACTGCTCTTTCGCATCTCAACGAAGAATCACCAAAACTCTTTTCCGCCCGATCGGATGGGGTGGCAGTCAAGATTTGTTCATTCGCCGATGAGAAAGACGAAGCATCTGGTATCGCTCGACTGATTGAGTCTTGGCGTCATCCGATGATGAGATGGAGTGATGTTGCAATATTGGCTCGAACGAACGCCCAACTCCCTGCTTTACGAGAGGCGCTTGTAGCCATTGATATTCCGGCGCGCATTCTCGGTACGAATGCCACCGATCCCATCCAGCGCGCAATTCAAGAGGTCGGTGATCTCCCGAGTGCGACGCGCATCTCCGTATGGTCGCGCGATATGCGATCGCCCCACGTGGATGCCGATAATGAAGATGACGATGTTGAAGATGTCATCGCCCGCCGTCGTGTTGCTGATGCCGTCGACGAGTTTCTCAAAGAGGGTGGCGGCGATGGGCGTACGTTCTTGACGTGGGTGCGCACCAATCGACCTTTTGAAGATGACCGCCAACAACATGCCGTTGAGCTGTTGACTTTCCACGGATCCAAAGGGCGTGAATGGGACAATGTTGTATTGGCTGGTTGTGAACAAGGCTTCATGCCCCACTCGTCAGCGAAGTCAGGTGCTGAGCACAATGAAGAAGTCCGTCTGGCCTATGTAGCCATCACTCGCGCCGCCGATCAGCTCGTTCTCACCCATGCACAGTCGCGACGCGGCCGTCAGCGGACTCGCAGCCCATTCATTGAGGGTCTCATCCTCGCCACGCCCCCCTCATCGATGTCTGCGGATTACATCCGTGATCAAGAGATTCGCCGAGAAAGTCGTGTTCAAGTTGACCCCGTCTATGAATCTTTGTGGGCGTGGAGGACTCAAGCCGGTCGGACAGCAAGTATCAAGCCACAAATATTGTGCACTGACGAGGTTCTTCGCCGCATCGCCTCCGTACTTCCAACCACGATTGAAGAACTTTCGGAAATTCCCGGTGTCGGCAAATCCTTCGCCTTCACAGTGGGAAAGCGAATTCTTGACGCCATCCAAGATGGTCTCAATCAACCGAGCGTTTGACGCACCGCGTTGAGGTCAGCGAACTTTTCTGCTTTAACCGAGATGAACACCCCGACTGCTTGAGCACAGAGACGGTCACCGGCATAGATCTCGCCCGTGGTCATAATTTTACGACCGTTCACCTCATCAAAGCGTCCAACGATGCGCAGTGGTTGATGTAGGGGCGTCGGAGATCGATACGTCACCTCCAGACGTCCCGTCATACCAGGTGCACCCGACAACGCTTGAGCAAAACCCAACACCTCATCAAAAATCGCGGCAATCAAGCCACCATGCAAACAGCCTGGCGGTCCCTCATAGGCATCACCATATGTTGCAGTGGCGATGACCTCTGTTCGGGTTATCTCAATGTCCACGACACCCGCAAGAGCGTTCAGAGGTCCGGTCACGGGACTGTGGCTGGCAAAACCATGCGTTGCTCCACCTACCGCACCTTCGGCACTGGCGTGATATGAACGCCCATGTGGTCCAACGGCTAAAAGGGCTGCCGCCTGCTCAAGCAATTCAACAGCCGCGAGAACATTCTCTGCGGATGCAGTTGACGTTGCCGAATGTTGCAGCACCGAGCGCGTGGCATTCGCTAAACGTAAACGCGGGTTACTTGCCTCGTAGATAGCCGAGCGCATGAGAGGCCGAATCGATGGTGACTCAGTGTCAGGGAGTTGTTCAGACATCAATATCCACCAACACTGGTGCATGATCGCTCGGCTTTTCCCCTTTTCGCGCTTGGCGATCAACAATTGTCCAGCGGGTCTTTTCTAGTACTGATTGGGTCGCCAAAATGAGATCAATACGCATCCCTTTGTTTTGGTTGAAGCCACCAGCGCGATAGTCCCACCACGAATACAACTTGTCATCACGATGGTGATGACGAAATACATCGCTCATTCCCCATGCTTCAAGATCTCGCAAGACCTGTCGTTCGGCTTCACTCACGTGAGTGGCCCCAACAAAGTCGGCCGGGTTATACACATCTTGGTCTTCAGGAGCGATGTTGTAATCCCCCGTGACTATGACTTCTTGCGTCGGCGAAGTGTCGGCATCAAGATGGTCAATCAGCCGTTTCATCCATGACAGTTTATATTTGTAATGTTCATGATCAAGTTCTCGACCATTTGGCACATACACAGAACTGACGCGAATACCAGCACAGGTGGCGGTCACAAGTCGCGCTTCAGGATCTGGCTCTTGACCATCAGCGAAATTACGGACGGGGTTTTCAAGCCCGACTCTGCTCAGAATCGCTACACCATTCCACTGACCTTGACCATGGTGCACGGATTCGTATCCCATCGCAGCAAAGGTTTCTGTAGGAAATGCATCTTGCGTCATTTTGGTTTCTTGCATGCAGACGACATCTGGCTGAACATCAAGTAGCCACTCTTCAACTCGAACCATTCGAGCTCTCAATGAGTTGACATTCCAAGTAGCGAGACGCACAGAATAACCGTAGGCGATCGGTGACCCCTAGGTCACTGACGGCGGGGAGCCTTCTTTGCAGGCAGAGCCTTCTTCACAGCAAGTTTTTTGGCAGGTGCAACCTTCTTCACCGCGACCT
>SYDZ01000061.1 GCA_005801025.1 Actinomycetota bacterium | reverse complement strand
GATGTCATTGCCTTTATATGTGGATCCATCGCCCCAGATATCCACGCCGTCTTGGTGCATCGCGCGCACGAGAAGCGTGCCGGTCACGGCGCGACCTAAAGGTGTGGTGTTGAAATATGTCTTGCCAGCGGTGGTGATATGAAAGGCTCCGCATTGCAAAGCCATCAGACCCTCGCGCACAAGTTCAGCTCGACAATCAATCAATCTGGCTTCTTGTGCACCGTATTGCTTGGCGCGATCGGCAATGTCATCAAGGTCTGGTTCATCGGGTTGGCCGAGGTCGGCGGTGTAGCAATAGGGGATAGCGCCTTTGGCTCGCATCCAGGCCACTGCGGCAGATGTGTCGAGTCCACCGGAAAAAGCGATACCCACGCGTTCGCCAATGGGGAGTGAGGTGAGTACCTTGGCTGACATGGGAATTGACGCTATCGGTTTGGCTTGCCCGAGTCAGGGAGACTTAGACGAGATGTGTGCGAAATTGCAGGGCGCAGGCGATGAATCTTGATGGGGGAATCCACGAGATTCCACTTTCGTCAGTTGCAGGGCGACTGTGGTTGTGTGGCAAACACAAGATTGCACCCGATGTTGAGGCTGTGTTAGAGCATGTGTCTGCAGATCATGTGGTCTGTCTCGTGCAGGAGCATGAACTCAGTGCGCGCTATCCCGCTTATGTGACATGGCTGAATACTGCTGGGCGATGCACATGGCAACGCATCCCTGATCTATCGTCACCACCGCTGCACACAGTTCTCCCGCTCTATGAATCGGTTGTGGAACGCTTGCGTCGGGGCGAAAATGTGATCGCTCACTGTGCCGCCGGGATCGGCCGCGCAGGCACATTGGCAGTGGCGGTATGTCTCCTCACGGGGATGGACTTGGATCAAGCAATGGGCCATGTCCGCCAGTCACGACCGGGGGCTGGACCTGAAGTTGGGTCTCAGTTGGATGTGATGATTGAACTCTCGACTTCGCTGAGGCGATAACGACCAGCAAAAGAAGCCACAGATAAGAGGAGCGCGGCGATCGCCAAAAAGATTGTGACCAGCGCTCCTCCGGGTGAGTTATGACGGTCAAGAGCGGCCCACAGAATGAGTTCGCCAGTGACCAGAAGCGACAGAAAGGGAACCCACGGTCCAGCCAGCAAGGACCAGGTGACCAACGTAATCACGGGGGCAAAGGTCGCCGCCACGAGCATGATGAGGGTGACTGCGCCAAAACGCTGATCATCAATCCAGATCATGGGGCGACCGATCACCTGTGATGAGGCGCCGACGGTGATCAGTGCCACGGCGATGAGGGTCCAACCCAGGGCAACGGTTCGCCCCCATACCCGAGTAAGACGCTGTTCCAGTCCAATCTTGGGCAGGATGCCTGTTCCAATGTCGCTGTTATCCATCACTTGGCAAAGTTATCCCAAAGTGATGAGTAGCGAGATCACCGATAACTTGACAGTGTGGCATCTGAGGCGACGTCTGCGCACTTCCAAAAACTTTCCTTCTTTTTCCCGATGTGGAACGAAGAGGAATATATTGCCAAGACTTTGTCCGCTGCCCATGAGGCCGGCAGATCGCTGATGGCGGCGGGCGAGATAGCGGACTACGAAGTCACCATTATTGATGATGCCTCCACCGATGCGACATCACAACTCGCTGACGAAGCGGCCGCCAATGATTCGCGCGTCAAGGTTGTGCACCATCCGCAGAATCGCAAATTGGGTGGCTCAATCAAGACTGGTTTCGCTCACAGCAGTGGTGATTTGATTCTCTACACCGATGCCGATTTGCCTTTTGATATGGATGAGTTGCAAAAAGCCTGTCGTTTGATGCGTCAGTATGACGCTGACATCGTGAGTGCATATCGCCATGACCGCACGGGTGAGGGATATGTCCGCACGGTCTATTCATTTTTCTATAACGCTTTAGTGCGGGTATTCTTCGGCCTGAAAATGCGCGATGTCAATTTCGCTTTCAAATTGTGTCGTGGGCGGATTTTTGAACACATTTCGTTGAAGAGTGAGGGTTCATTCATTGATGCCGAACTCGTATTACGAGCGAATAAATTGGGCTATCACATTGTGCAATTCGGAGTGGATTATTTTCCACGAACTCGCGGTGTTTCGACTCTTTCATCGTTTTCGGTGATCTTTAAGATTTTACAAGAGATGCGGCAACTGCGTCGTGAATTACGTGCCATCAAGCCAGTTATTACGCGCTGACAGTTCAGCTCTGAGACCCTCGCTGTAGATAGAGATGTATGTCTGACTCGCAAAACCCTCGCCGTCCAGCGGTCGGTCGGTCACGGTCTCAGGTCGCCCCAGTCAATCAGTGGACTCCCGCAATCGGTGCTGCCCTGGTCTTACTGATCGTGATTGTGGTTGGAGTGGTGGCGTCCAATCAAGACTCGTCGGGCATCGGTTCACAGACGACAACTACGGTTGATCAAATTCTTAATGGCTCTACGGTGTCACCAATTATCAAAGTTCCACTTTCACAAACACTTGGGAAAGGTTCGGCTGGAGCGGAAGTCAAAATGGTCCAAGATCGCTTGATCGAACTGAACTTTGATCCAGGTCAACCCGATGGGGTCTTTGGTGAACGAACTCGCCAAGCGATATGGGCTTTTGAAAAATTGGTGATGGGTGTGCAGCGGGACGACATTACGGGCAAGGTTGATGCGCAAATGTGGAGTCGGATGCAGGACCCACTTGAGATCTTGCCGCGCAGACCGGACTCAACGCCCAATCACACCGAGGTGTACTTGCCCGAGCAGGTGTTGATTGTTTTCCGCGACAACGTGCCGGCGATCATCACCCATATTTCCTCTGGGACAGCCTCCTCTGCGACAGATGAAGAGTGGTGCGAAGAAGTCACCATCTCGCCTGGAGAGCAAGACAATGAGACAGGCACACAGGCGATCAAGAAAGGTGTCTGTGGTGTGTCGTGGACTCCAGGTGGTGTCTACAAGTTTTACCGACTGGT